>JAGODA010000023.1 GCA_017998475.1 Spirochaetota bacterium
ATTTATCGGAGGCGCCGTTAAGGGCATGCGCTCCCCATACTTTCGAAGGCTTGTAGGCGAATGACGTTCCGTCGAACCATCCCCACTCTATGAGTCCCCAGACGGTCACGAAACCGGGGCCGAACATGTATATCCCGGTGCGTATATAGGGCCACTTGGCCTCGTCGAAGGTGTACGTGTCGTACAGATTTACGGGGAGCCTCACCGTGGGGGTCTCCGCTTTCGGAACGGCAGGTGGTACGGATTGTTCCAGGTTTTCGGTCGGCGCGGGATTTTCCACGGGCGCTTCCTGCGCGACGAGTGCAAGGTTGAAGCTGATCAGAAAAATCAGTGCGAACGTCGGAATCCTTTTCATGTGCAGTACGCTTTTCGTTCGGGAATCTCCGGATGCGGGGTGCCGTACCGGGCAATAAGGCGTTATGAAAGATGAAGGGCTTTGAAATGTCAAGGCGTTGACGGATTTCCGGGAAAATTTATCTATCCGTAAAGCCGTCAATCTGCCGTTTTTTTCGCGCTTCGCAGATCTTTGAAAAACGAGGAAAGGAGTTCCGCGGCCTCGTCGCGCAGAAGGCCGAAGCTGATCTCCGGGGTGTGGTTGAGGCGCCGGTCGCCGCATACGGAGAAAACCGTGCCGCATGCTCCGTACTTAACGTCCTCGGCGGCGATTACGAGGCGAGCGATGCGCGCGTGTACGATGGCGCCGGCGCACATCACGCAGGGCTCCTTGGTCACATACAGGGTGCATCCGTTGAGGCGTTCGTTCGCGAGCAGCCGCGCGGCCTCTTCGATGACGATCATCTCCGCGTGCAGCAGGGGATTGTTCAGGGAGCGGTTCCTGTTATGGGCGCTGGCCAGCACCGTCCCGTCGCGGGTTATCACCGCGCCGACCGGAACCTCGCCCTTATCGAACGCCCTGCGCGCTTCCTCGAGCGCGACACGCATGAACGGGGATTCATCATGCATCTGTTTCGGGCTCTCCCTGTGTAGGCTCTATAATCGCCGTCGCGCGGCGACCGCGAAAAAAGAAAAGGCGAGAATCCTTCCCGCCTTTCCGACAGCATGCGCGTCTAAGAGGATTCGAACCTCTGACCTACGGATTCGTAGTCCGGCGCTCTATCCAGCTGAGCTATAGACGCATTGTGTGGTGCGTATTTTACAGTTCCACGAGTCGAATATATTTTTCCAGCCAGGGCATTTCAAGCCTTTTTTCACCGATGAGATGATAAACGGCCCAGGCGCATACGGAAAAATACGCAAGGTGAACCAGATACACCGAGAGCGCCAGAGTGAAACGAACGGGGCGCCATCCGCGAGGTACGAGAATGAAATAGAGAAAGAAAAGCCCAAGCGCTGTTCCGAGGAAAAATACCGCGAGGACTAATCCCCGCCGCCCGTTCTCCTGGCAGAGCGCGTCATCCGGCTTGAGATAAAGAGGCGCAAGCCAGCCGATGAACGGAATATATGCCGCAGCGGCGAAGTATTTATTGTACATTGGCCGGTAGATTTCTTCCCGGTAGCGCTCCAGGGCGGCGCGGATTTCCGGCCAGTGCCGGCGGATGTCGCGGAGGTAAAGCGCCGCCGCTACCGCCCTTCCCCGCGCGAATAACAGCCATTCTTTCGTTTGGGGCCAGTTTTCCCGAAAGTCCCTCATGTAGCGCAGTGCGGCAAGCGCCTTTTCTTTCAGCACGGGGAGTCGATCTTTGACGGCGTGTGCAAACTTCACTGCGTGTATCCTTTCGGAGAGAGAGGGATTCGAACCCTCGGTACCGTAATTGGTACAACGGTTTAGCAAACCGTCCCCTTCGGCCTCTCGGGCATCTCTCCAGTGTCGTGGTTAACCGTTTTGGTGATTTCGGAGGGTGAGGGATTCGAACCCCCGGAGCTTGTCACTCAACGGTTTTCAAGACCGCCTCTATAGACCACTCAGACAACCCTCCACGCGTAACTCTATGGAGGGTGCCCGATCTGTCAAACAAAAATTTCAGCGCTACTCCCCGGCCGGGCGCGAAGGGCCGGATTTCAGTTCACTATCTCGGTCCCGATCCCGGCATCGGTGAATATCTCGAGGAGCACGGCGTGCTCGACCCTTCCATCGATGATGTGGGTCTTGTTGACGCCACGCAGGGCATCGAGACAGCAGTTGACCTTGGGGATCATGCCGCCGCTTATCTCGCCGGCCGAGATCAGGCCGGGGATCTCGGAAGCGGTGAGCGTCGATGCGAGCGTCCCGCCGATCTTAACTCCCTCGATATCGGTGAGGAGGATGAGTTTCTCGGCGCCGAGCGCCTCGGCTATGGCGCCGGCCGCCGTATCGGCGTTGATGTTATATGTAAGGCCTTCTTCGTCGTAGCCGATGGGCGCGATGACCGGGATGAATTTCTCGCGATCGAGCGTCTCGATCACCTTCGGATTGACCCGGCTGACGGATCCGACCAGACCTATGTCGAGCCTCTCGCCTTTTTCCTCGTGAAAGAGCTTGTGCGCGACGATAAGCCCTCCGTCCTTGCCGGAGAGCCCCACTGCGCGCCCACCCACCATGTTGATGTTGTGGACGATTTCCTTGTTGACCTTGCCGACCAGCACCATTTCGACGATGTCCATGGTTTCGCTGTCGGTTACGCGCATGCCCGCCACGAACTCGCTCTTCTTCCCCACCTGTTTTAAAAGCTCGCCTATCTGCGGTCCCCCTCCGTGGACGATGACCGGGTTGATGCCGACCAGCTTGAGGAGAACCATGTCGGTGGCGAAGGACTTTTTAAGCCGCCCGTCTTCCATCGCGTGGCCGCCGTATTTAATCACGATCGTTTTACCGTAGAATTCTCTTATATAAGGGAACGACTCGATGAGCGTGCTCACTTTTTCGATGTAACGCTGCATGGTACGGGTTCTCCTTGGTGGTGTTATTCCAGATAAACGAGTTCTTTATCGGGTACAGATGTGGAAGCGGGCAGGTCGCCGGGTTCGAGCGCGAGAAGCGGCGAAATCTCGATTGTCCGGACAGAGGCCGGGACTGCGATGCCGCGCTCCCTGAGCCAGGACCGCGCGAGCGCGTCCATAAGCCCGCGGGCCGACTCCACGGAATCGACGCCGGAGGGATTTTTAATAGGGGCGAATTCCTCTTCCCGCCGGGTCTCGAGTACGATGTTTTTCTCGGTGAGCGGCAACGCGTCGAAGACGAACTTTTCGAATTTATACCCATCGATTTCGGTTGTGCCGTTCCCGGTATAAGCACCTATTTTCTTCCTGGCGACATGGAAGGGGAGCGAAAGGGCGGAACCGCCGGTTATGCTTTCGAGAAAGCCGACGCCGAAAAGATGGATCGCGATGCTGCCCATGCAGAAGCGAAGCGCGCCGCGAGCGTCCCTCTGGTTTTGCAGGTCCTCGGGCAGGTCGGAGTATTCCACCACTCCGATGGCGCCGTTGTCGAAGCGGGCGAAAACGCCGATCTTTTCCCCCGGATACGCCTTCATGAGGCCTTTGCTCGAGATGTCGGCGCCTCGAAGCGAGTGGAAGCCGATGAACACCGGATCGATGATGGATACCAGGGGATTGTCCACCTGGAAGTACGAAATGATCTCGATGCCGCGCTCGCGCATGGCGCGAAGCACGCCCGAATCGGCCAGGGCGCCGAGGCTTCCGCCGTGGCCGTCGGGATTTTTGAAAAGAGATGACGGTGTCTCGAGGATGAGCTTCCCTTCCGTGTCGAGCGAAGGGATCATTCCCTGGGGGAAAACGTACACGTCCGAGGTATCGAGGCCGAAGCGGGAGTTCTCCGAGAGATAACTCACGGTATCCTCGTGATTGGCGTGCGAGGTCATTATGAGCCAGGGTATGCGCACGCCGTATTTCTCCGAGCTCTTCAGGATTTTTTCGGCGTGGATCTGGAAAAGGGATTTTCCGGATACGGGGCCCGCCCTGAACAGGCCCTTGGGTCCGTCGAAGCCCAGGCGGGAGCCCTGCCCGCCGGCAACGACGAAGGCGGCGACGGCACCCTTGCGTATGACGGCAATTCCCGCCTCCCGCGCTTCCATGAAGCTCCGCCTGCCTTCCTCATCGATGGGCAGGGGGATGTAGGGGGCCGGCTCGAAACCCATGGTGGGCGGTGCGCTCTGCCTGGCCTGCCGGTACAGGCGGTCGAGGAGCGCGAAATCGATTGCCCCGGCGTCGTCGAGGAGCCGTCCTCTCTCGTCGTCCGAGAGGGTGTCCCAGAAGGCGAATATATGTCCCTGTCCGTGGTCGTACACACGCTGAATAACGTCATTGCGGCCCGGGAATGAAATCATCGACTGACCTCGCGCGATTGTGTTGATGGCCTACTCGGCGTCATTTTCGGCGGGATGTCAAATAAGTTTTGGCGGCGCGGGGCGAGAGGTATAAGGGCTTGCAAAAGATTTGGTGTGCTGGTATAAGCGGGTTGTGGAAATACGGTCTTTGGGAGTGTCATAATGGGTTCGGTGAGGGACGATATTCGGGAGATATATACCGACGCGATAGAGGCGGTCAATCCGCGCGGGGCGGTACTCGAACACCTGCGGCTCCACGAGGGGAGGCTCATGGTCCGCCACCGTGGGAAGACGGTCCGCGAACTCGACCTCTCGCGTTTCGGCCGGATCTTCGTGCTGGGGGCAGGCAAGGCGACCGCTCTTATGGCCCGGGCGGTTGAAGACCTGCTGGGGGATCGAATTACCGCCGGCTGTATTTCGGTGAAATACGGGTATACCGCGCCGCTCGATCGAATCGAGACGATTGAGGCAGCCCACCCCGTTCCGGACGAGGAGGGCAGGCGCGCCGCCGAGCGGATACTGAATATCGCATCGGAGGCCGGCGCCGGCGATCTTATCATCAGCCTCATCTCGGGCGGTGGGTCGGCCCTGCTTCCTCTTCCGGCACCGCCGGTCACGCTGGAGGAGAAGCGCATGGCGACCAGTCTGCTCCTAAAGAGCGGGGCGTCCATTCACGAGATGAACGCGGTGCGGAAGCACCTGTCACTCATCAAGGGGGGTAACCTGGCCCGCGCCGCGCATCCCGCGACCGTCGTCAACCTCATGATATCCGACGTGGTGGGGGACGATCCCGATGTGATCGCCTCGGGGCCGCTTGTGCCCGACGCCTCCACTTTCGCGGACGCGCTTTCCATCCTCGAACGGTACGGTATCGCCGATTCGGTTCCGGTGTCCGTGATCCGCCGCATCCGCGACGGGGCGGGCGGGCTGGTACCTGAAAACCCGAAGTCCGACGAGGAGTGCTTTGCGGGCGGGGCGGGGATTATCATCGCGTCCAACATCCTGGCGCTGGAGGCGGCGCGCTCGAGGGCGGAAGCGCTCGGCTATGTCCCGGTGGTCCTCTCTTCTCTCATCGAGGGGGATACGCGTCAGGCGGCGCTGTTCCACGCGGCGATAGCCCGCGAAGCCCTCGCTTCGGGCCACCCGGCGCCTCCCCCGATGTGCGTCATCAGCGGCGGAGAGACGACCGTGGAGGTGCGGGGAAAGGGGCTCGGCGGGCGGAATATGGAGTTCGCCCTCCAGTCGGCGCTTCTGCTCGCCGGAACAAGGGGCATTTGCGCGGCAAGCGTGGGCACCGACGGTACCGACGGACCGACCGACGCGGCTGGCGCTTTCGCCGATGGCACGACGGTGGCGCGCGCCGAGGCCGCCGGCATGTCCGCGGCGGAGTTCGCGGCCGAGAACGACTCGTACACTTTTTTCAGGAAGCTCGGGGACCTCATCGTCACCGGTCCGACGAACACGAACGTGATGGACGTCCGGATTGTGGTGGTGAGGGAAGAGGTGGAGTGAATACTTTGACGGGGGCGCAATACACGACATAATACGGGTATCGGGGTCCGGAAGAAAAAAGAAAATTTTAAAAAAAAAAGTTGCTTATAATCAAATTGTCTACTACTCTATGCATTGCTTGTAATAGGCGGCTGTCCGCCGTTACCTCGGTGTGCCGACGGAACGGCGGTTGAAATCGGGGGACCGCCGCAGGCGAAAAGGCGGCGCGGGCATGGACGCCCGTGGAATCATGAATACAGCAGATCAAAAGGAGTGATGCTATGAAATTGAGAGATGGCGTTAAGTGGTTCGTTTTCGTTCTTGCCGTCTGCGTGCTGTCGACGGGCGTAACGGCGCAGGAGAAGAAGGCGGACGAGGCAAAGAAGGACCCGCGTGCCGAGTACTCCGAAGCCGAGAGGCCCGAGGAGAACTACCTGGCGCGTTTCCAGGCCATTGAGGTGTCCGAAAAACTCATCAAGGAAAACCTGGAAAAGATATATGTTCTCAAGGTGATAGCATCCAATTTCAAGGACCAGGGCTGGGAAGGCGATTACCAGAAAATATACGACCAGTACAAGAAGGGCGTTGGCTTTTTCTATAAGCGCGACGTCATTTACGCGCGGGTCGAGCTGGAAAATAACAAGAAGGCGATCAGCGATCTTTTCAAGAAGATCAGCGAGCACTATAAAGATTACACCCAGACGCTGCTTTTCCAGTGCGCCGACACCATTCTGAACCTCTCGCTGGACGAGCGCAGCCAGTCCGATCCCAACAAGGGAAAGGTGGTGTTTCAGAACATGATGCGCCTCAGGATCGCCTATGGCCAGCTTGACGACGCCCAGAACACCTATACCGATGGTCTCTACAGGACATCTATCCTGCATTACCGTGTGGCGAAGGCTTACGGGATACGGATAATGGAAGAGCTCGATCCCGCGAACTCGAAGGGTAAGTTCGATGTCCACAAGGCGGATAACCTGAACAGGGTCCTCAATCCGGAAAGGGCGAAGGCCGAACCCGCGGCGAAGTAATACTACTTTTTCCAGCAGCATGCAGAAGAAAAGGGGAAGGTTCTTCCCCTTTTTTATTGATATTGACCGAGTTGATGGCACCGGGCCGATGATCACGCTTTCGAAATCATGTGTTGTGCGAGCCGCCCTCGCGGTTTTCGCGGTTTTACTCGTACTCCTCGTCCCCGAATCGATCGTGCGAAGAGAATTCCCCCAGTTCAGGGTCGTTCTCGACCCCGGCCACGGCGGCATATCTCTGCCCGATCGCTCTCTTCATGGCGACCGGTATGATTCGATTTCGGGAGCCTATCTCCAGCCTTTCAAGGAGGGTGCCTCGTGGGGTGCGATCGAGGAGCACGCGGTTGTCTACGAGATCGCAAAAAAGGCCGCAGAGTTTCTGGCCCTCTGCGGAGAGGGTGGGGATTACCAGCGATTCGGCCGGATTCTCGAATACTATTCGGTAAAGGCGCCGCGGCGGATCGTAATCGATGTGTCTCTGAGCCGCGGAGACTCCCGGATAAAAAAAGAAATTCTTTCCCGCGAGGACCCCAACGGCGAATTCCGGCTTTTCGATTATCCGGGGCCTGGCGGACGGATGTTACCTGGAAGGATCTCCCGCATCAACGCGACCCGTCCGCATCTGGTGGTAAGCCTTCACGTAGCCCGGAGTGGATCCCCGTATTTCCGTGGAATGAATCCTGTCATCGTCCCCCCGTTCGGGTTCATGTATAACGGACTTCGGGTGCTTCGCGGCGAACTGTCCGGAAAAGGATTCTTTCTTTCAAGCCCGTACGCCGACTGGTTCGACGAGTCGAATGACCGCTCCGGGTACGAGTGGTTTCTCAATGATTCCATGCTGTACTTCAGCGGCTTTCCCCTCGACGCGAGGCGCGGGGTCGACGCGGCGGGATTTAAAGGGTACCGTTACAACATGGTCCGCTGGCGGTACAGGGACGATCAGGGATGGGAGGATGTCGCCCGTCGTCATCCTGATTTCACGCCGTACGCCGCCTCGCCGAAGACCATCAATCTGACCGGAAGGTATTGGGACAGGGAGCGCTCGATCTACGAACAATACCGCCGCGACGCGGGAGAAGAGGGCTTTGGTGGCGACAACCATTACGCCTCGGCTGAGATCATCCGGTATATTCTTATGGCGCTCAGACGTCACGGGGTAAACCATCCAGACCAGCGGCTCTCCAAGCCATATGTTTCGGTGTGGCACATGCCCCTGTACCTCAACGCGGTCACCGCGTTCATGGAGCTGGGATATTTCAACAGGCCGCATTTCCGGTACATACTCACCTCCCGCCAGGATGAGATCGCCGAGGGCATCGCGGTGGGGGTCTATTCGCTCTTCGCCGGGATGGATGTGCGCGGCGACGCGGGAGCGCGCCCGCCCCGGGGAAAAAGGATTGACCTCGACAAGTACCGGGATTCAAATAAAGGATGCTATTTCGACCAGGCCGCCGTTCCCGACCGCTGAGGTCGGGAAACCCGGCCGTCTTTCGACCTCATGGGTGCGCGATGAAAAAACAAGCCCTTATATGCGTCGCACTGCTCACCGCCATGGCCGTTTCCGGTGCCGCCCCGGCGGCGGAGATGAACCGCGTGTTCGTGGAAGCGGCGCGAAAGGTAAAGCCATCGGTGGTCAATATTATAATCTACCGTACCACGATAAAGGACGGAAGAAGGACCTATGTCAAATCGGGGTTCGGTTCCGGAACCATCATATCGCGTGACGGGCACGTCGTCACCAATTACCACGTGGTGCGGAAGGGCGACTACTACCAGCTCGTGCTGGCTGACGGCTCGGAGTACGAGACGGAACCGGTTTCCCGAGGAGTATACTACATCGCCGATCCCAAGACCGATATTGCCGTTTTAAAAATCGCGGCCGGTGGAGAGGCGCCGTTTACGCCCGTGGTTTTCGGCGATTCGGACCGACTGGAAGAAGGTGAGTGGGTGATCGCGGTGGGCACGCCCTACGGTCTTCGGCAGTCGTTCACAAGCGGGATCGTCTCGTCGACGGGCCGCAGCGACATCGGGTTCGCCGATATCGAGGATTTCATACAGACCGACGTTCCCATCAACCCCGGCAACTCCGGCGGACCGCTGGTCAACCTGCGCGGGGAGCTGGTGGGCCTGAATACCGCCATCAGGACGGTTTCCGGAGGGTTCCAGGGAATCAGTTTCGCCATCCCGTCGGCCCTGGTGCGCAGGGTATCCGACGAACTGCTTCGGTTCGGCCGGATTCGCAGGGGATGGCTGGGATTTCTTGCCAGGGAGCGGAAGATTCCGGCCCGTGGCGAGCGGAGCGCGGTGGAGGTGATGTCCGTGATGAAGGACTCGCCCGCCGAGGCGGCGGGTATCAATACCGGGGACATCATTCGTGAGGTGGACGGGAAGCGCATCGCGACGCTCGGCGAACTGGTGGCCGCCGTCGGAAACAAACAGGTGGGTTCGACGGTAAAGATACGGGCGGCGCGCGAGGGCCATGTGCGGGAGTATGTACTCGTTCTTCGGGAAAAAGAGGACTACAGGCGGGAGAAGAGGGAGGAGCGGGACATCTTCGGTATGTATGGCCTGGAGCTCGACGACGATTCACGCTCGGAGGGAGTCGTGATTTCGGCGGTCTCGCCGCTGGGCGAGGCATACCGTCACGGCCTGAAAAGAGGAGACCGGGTCCGCTCGGTCAACGGGCGCGCCGTCGGTACCGTGGATGATTTTATGAACGTTTTTCTTAGAGATTCATTCCGCCTGGAGCGGATGGAGGTTTACCGGGATTCGCGTCTCTATACCGTCGATTTCGCGGCGGACGTGGAATGAGCGTCGGGGCGCGAAGCGCATGAAAAGGACGGTGGCGGCAGCATGCGCCGCTCTCGTCCTTATGGCGGCCTCCGTTTCATCGAACGGCCAGACGCATGTCGGGCCGCCGGTGCTGGCGGACGAGTTCTACGCGCGTCTGGAGGCGGCGCCGCCCATTCGCAGGGATTATTTCCTGGACGCGCATCTGAACAAGCTTCTGAGCGGTCGCGGTCGCGTTATTTCCGTGGACGCTGCCGGAAGATACAAGAGGCGCTACAGGATCGTACTGGCCGGGCTCGCGGCCTCTCCGAAAATCACCTTTTACCTTTTCGCCGACGGAGACGATTACCGCGGGCTTCTTTCGGAGGGCGATCTCTTCGAGTTCAGGGGGCAGTTTGTGGTGTACACTCCGCTGAACACGCGCAGGGACGCGTATATTTTCGATGTGGTGATGGAGGAGGGGGCCGTCGTGCTCGAAGATGGCAGGTGACGTCGGTCATTCCCGATATATTGAGAAGACGTATTCGAGAATTCGGTTTCGTTCGCGGTCGCTCATCCCGGTGTATTCGATGTCATACCGGTTCGGCGATCCTGATTCGGCATTGACGATTCGCGCGGTAACATCGATATCGTTTTCATCGAATCCCAACCTGCCGCGGAGGAGCGCCGTCAGGGGAAGGTCGTGATCGGTTTCGAGTACGGCCTCGCGGTCGCTCATCATCGTGATGGTGCCGTCCAGGTAGTGTATTTCCTCCGTGTAGAAACTCCGGTCGCTCCGCGCCACGCGTATCGTAAAAAAACGAAAAGGAAGGGAGACCGCGGCCTTCAGGCATTTCCGTTCGGAAGAGCTCGAGATGTCCCCCGTGTGGGCAATGGCGAGAAATCGGCGGACGTCGCCGCTCCCGCCGTCATCATCCGGCGGAATGACGAACTTGCCGGCAACCTTCATTTCGAATTCGAAAGAAACGGAGTTCTGGGTCCACAGATAGCCGAGAAGAACCTCGCCCTTTTCGACGCACAGGTAGAAGTCCTCGGGGGCGTCGGTAAGGTAAAAATACGGGGTGACGCCAACCACCGCGAGCCGGGCGTATCCGAAGCCCTTTCGATAGGCCCTCAGCACCAGTCCTTCCCTCAATTCGGCTGTTGTCGCGAGCTGTTTCATGGGGCGTATGGCCTTTTCTTCACGAAACCCATTCTTATGTCTCCTCTTACGGGGGTCATACTATATAAACGGCGGGGTGAAATCAACCATATGTAAAAATATTTGTTGAAAAAAAAGAGGGCGGTGCAGATAGTGGAAATCCTTTCTGCTGAAAGCGGCCCGCCGGATTTCAGCATAATCCACAGAAGGGAGGAAAACGTGAACAAGTACGAATTGACGGTGATTCTGCGCATCAACGAGGCGCTGGAATCAAACAGGGAGAAGGTAAAAGCCATCCTCCTGAAAAACGGCGTAACCGTAGTGTCCGAGGACGTGTGGGGGAACCGCAGGCTCGCCTACATGCTTGACGGGCAGAACGACGGGAATTACACCCTCATGAATATCGAGGCCCCGCCCGAGGCCGTACAGAAGATCACCAACGAGTTCCGTCTGAACAGCGATATCCTGCGGCATCTCTTCGTCCGGGTGCCCAAGGCGAAGACCGCGTAAGCGGCCATCGGTGGAGTTCAAATGGCGAGCGATATAAACAGGGTTATGCTGATCGGAAGGATGGTCAGGGACCCCGAGCTCAAGTACACGCAGGGCGGATCGTCCGTAACCAATTTCTCAATTGCGAACAACAGGAGCTATACGGTCTCCGGTGAGAAAAAGGAGATGGTGTCGTTCTTCAATTGCGTGGCCTGGGCAAAAACCGGGGAGGTGATCGCCCAGTACTGCAAGAAGGGCCAGCGCATCGCTATAGAGGGAAGGCTCCAGCAGCGTTCATGGGACGATCAGAGCGGAAACAAGCGCTCTACTGTAGAGATCGTGGTTGAAAACTTCCAGTTTCTTTCGGGGAAGGATGAGGGAAGCCGGCAGTCGGACCATCAGGATTCCCAGGACTACGGACCGCCCCCGCAGGGAGGCGGCGAGAGTTCGTTCGGCGATGATGATATCCCCTTTTAACCGGCATTTCATATACCAATCAGAGGTACGAAATCATGTCAGATGAAATCAAGAATACTGAAGCTATAGAGCCGTCAGCCGAGGGCGCGACTGAACCCGTCGCCGCTCCGGCCTCCCCGGCTGTACCGACCGCACAGGAAGCCCCGGCGGAGAGTCCCGCGCCCAGAAGGGAACGGGAGGGATTCCGCGGCCGCCATCCGAGGGAGGGTGGCGATGAGGAAGGCAGGCAGGGCGGACGGGGTGCCCGCTTCAAGAGGAAAGGCTGCCGCTTCTGCCAGAACAAGAGCATTGTCATCGACTACAAGTCGACGGATGTGCTCGAGCGGTTCATAACGGAGCGGGGCAAGATCCTGCCGCGACGCATAACGGGTACCTGCGCGAAGCATCAGCGCGCGCTGGCGATCGCGATCAAGCGGGCGAGAATAATCGCGCTGATGCCGTTCGTCGTACAGTAAGGTCGTGGGCGCGCTGTTCGCATCAGCGCTCATCGGCATGTGTCTGGCGGCCGCTTCGGCGGTCGCGGCATACCGGCTCGGCGTGAGGGTGTTGTATGGCCTCGGGCCGCTCCTCGCGGGGACAATCGCGGCGCAGATTTATTTCCCGTCGACCGGGCCGGAGTACGTGATGGTTGTGCTTACACCGGTGGTGATCGGAGCGTCCGCCGGGTATACGTTCAGGGCGGGAAGGCCCCTGATTTTTTACCTGATGGTTTCGGTGCTGTCGCTTACCGCGGCATTTTCCGCGAACTATTATTTTCTCCGGGAATACAGGGGGATCGATCTCGTCGACGTTTCGAGAAAACACGTCGCGGACATGATCCAGGCCGCCGATCTTCCCGATAACGAGAAGGCCGATGTTCTCGCGAAGGTGGAAGGGGCCCTTGACGTAATCGGCGACATCATACCTTTCAGCTATTTTATGCATTCGCTGCTTATCGCGGCACTCTGTTTCGTGGTGCTCCGTCCCTTTTTTGCGCGCCGCGGCTCGGAGACGGACGACGATCGGAACGGGCTTGCGTATTTCAGGCTGAAGGATTATTATATCTTCGCGCTGATCGCCGGATGGCTCGTGGTGCTTCTCATAGACGATACGCGCTATCGAGCGGCGTATGTGCTGGGCCTTAACCTCGCGCTCTGTTTCTCGGTGCTGTACCTGGTGCAGGCCCTGGGAATAGCGAGTTTTTTTCTGAGGAAAAAGGGCGCACCGGGTTTCGTTCTGCCGCTGGTCGTACTCCTGGTGCTTCTCATCGGCCTTGAGGCGATGCTTTTCGTGTCGATCGTATTATTGAGTATAGGTGCCCTGGACTTCTGGGCGGATTTCAGGAAGCTGGATGCCCGGGGCGAACAATAAGCTTGAGGTATAGATCATGAAAGTGATTCTGCAGAAAGACATTCCGAATCTCGGCGAGGCGGGCGACATCAAGGACGTCTCCGACGGATACGCGCGCAATTTTCTTCTCCCCAAAAAACTCGTACTGGTGGCGAACGATTCGAGCCAGAAGGCGGCGGTGCACCAGAAGAAGCTCATCAGGATAAAAAAGGACAAACGCAAGAAACAGAGCGAGACGCTTATGGAAGCGCTCTCCGCACTCGACATCCAGATAGGGGCCCAGGTGGGGGAAGAAGAAAAGCTCTTCGGCTCCGTGACGTCCATGGATATAGCGCGCAAGCTGAAAGAGCTCGGCCACGAGGTCGACCGCAGGAAGATACACCTGGACGAGCCGATCAAGAAGCTGGGAGAATACAAGGTGCCCGTCAAGCTCGACGAGGGGGTCACCGCGAATTTGAAGGTCACCGTCTTCAAGGAGTAGCCGATGGCCATCGAACTGGTACCGCCTCAGGATATTGAAGCGGAAGCCTCCTGCCTCTCCTCCGCGCTCCTCAGCAGGGACGCGCTTCTTAAAGTCATAGAAATCCTCCAGCCGGAGGATTTCTATCTTGATGCGCACCGCGAGATTTTCGGCGTTGTCGTGGATCTCGAACGCAAAAACCTGCCGATCGACCTTGTAACCGTCAAACAGCGGCTGAACGATCTGGGTCGTCTCGAGCGTATCGGAGGCGACCACGCGCTGGTCGATATTTACCGGACCGTCTCCACATCCGCGAACGCCGAGTTTTACGCCCGCAGAATAAAAGAGATGAGCCTGCGGCGCAAACTCATCGAGGTATCGCATGAGGTGGTGGAGAAGTGCCACGATACCGCGCGCGACACCTACGAGCTCATGGACGAAGTGGAGCGTGACGTATTCCGCGTCACCGAGAAACGCATCACCTCCGATTTCAAGAACATCTCCGACGTGATCCAGGAAACCATGGACACGATCGGCCGCATGTACGAGACAAAGAGGGTGGTAACCGGAGTGGCCACCGGTTTTACCGGGCTCGACGAAATGCTCTCCGGCCTGCACGAATCGGAGCTCATCATAATCGCCGCTCGCCCGTCGATGGGTAAAACCGCGCTGGCGCTCAATATCGCAAACCATATCGTAATGAAGGAAAAGATGCCGGTGCTCTTCTTCTCGGTGGAGATGCCCGCCTCTCAGCTCGGGATGCGCCTTCTCTGCGTCGACGCGATGATCGATTCCCAGCGCGTTCGCACTGGCCATATCAGCAGCGAGGAGCTCAGGCGCCTGATGCAGAGCGCGGGAAGGCTCGAAAAGTCGCCGCTTCTCATCGACGACACGCCGGCCATCAATATTTTCGAGATCCGGGCGAAGGCGCGACGTATCGCACAGAAACAGCGTCTCGGTGCGATCGTGGTCGACTATCTCCAGCTCATAACCAGCATGTCACGCATCGACCGCCATCTGCAGATCGCCGAGATTTCGCGCTCGCTCAAGCAGATCGCCCGCGAGCTTTCCGTGCCGGTGGTCGCCCTCTCGCAGCTTTCGCGCGCGGTGGAGTCTCGCACCGACCAGCGGCCCCAGCTCTCCGATTTAAGGGAGTCGGGCGCGATCGAGCAGGACGCCGACGTGGTTATGTTCATCTACCGCGAGGAGCGGGTAAAGAAGGAAACGGAGAAGAAGGGGATCGCGGAGGTCATCGTGGCCAAGCAGCGCAACGGCCCGATAGGCGATGTCGAGCTGCGGTTCTGGGAAAAATTCACCAAGTTCGGGAACCTGGACAAGGTTCACGGATTCGACGAGACCGTGGCGGAGGCATGACGAGAGTAAACGCCGGACAGCTTGTCGTATCGCTCCTGGAAGGCGTGGGGCGCTACGCCGTCTTTTTCGCCGACACGGTACGATGGACTTTCCGTCCGCCGTTCGACAGGAAAAACCTGACGGCGCAGATGCTCGAGATCGGATACCGTTCCCTGCCGGTAACCGCGGTCACGCTGTTTTTTACCGGGATGGTGATGGCGCTCCAGATCGGAAACGCCATGGACAAGATCATGACCGGCTCCTCGATTTTTATCGGCAGCGCCGTGGCGATCTCGATGTTCCGGGAGCTCTGCCCGGTCCTCACCGCGCTTCTTCTGGCCGGAAGGGTGGGGTCGGCCATAGCGGCCGAGATCGGCACCATGAAGGTCACCGAACAGATCGACGCCCTGGTGACGCTTTCCGCTAACCCCGTACAGTATCTATCCGTGCCGCGCTTTCTCGCCTGCCTCGTGATGACGCCGGCGCTCACCGTGATAACGGACGTTGTGGGGGTGCTCGGCGGCGCCTTCGTGGCCTATTTCAGCCTGAACATCACCATCGACAAATATATCGAGAATATTTTACAGAACCTGCGTCTGGTGGATTTTATGACCGGCGTGCTGAAGTCGGTCTTCTTTGGAATCCAGATTGCCGTCATTTCATGTTATCAGGGCTTCAATACCAGCGGCGGCGCGGAGGGCGTCGGCAAGGCGACCATTCAGGCGGTGGTTAAGTCCTCGATGGCGATACTCATCTCGGATTATTTCCTTACCTATCTTTTTCAGTTTTTCGAATAGCCGGCGTCCCGCGGTCCGTTTTCTTCCGGGGCGGTGCGGGGAAATGCTTGAAATTTGCCGGAAAAAAAGAATCTGTGCACCACCTGTAAAATTTTATGAAGATCACCGGCTGGTAGTGATGAGCACGAAAAGGGACGCGTTTCTCGCATCGCTCAAAAAGGTGAAGGCGGGCAAGGCCGTCATCGACGCCTTCGCCGCGGTGCGGCAGGAGGACTTCTTCGATCCCGCGTTCAGAAAGTCGTTCTATACCGACGAAACGGTCCCGATAGGGTGCGGGGAGCGGAGTGATCCGCTCATGTCGCTCGCGCGTATGTTCGCCGTTCTCGCCCCGCAGAAAAAGTGGCGCGTGCTGGAGGTGGGAACGGGCTCGGGATATTCGACGGCCGTTCTCTCGCGGATGGTCGCCGAGGTGGTGACGGTCGACCTGTACGACGAGCTTTCGGCGGCGGCGAAGGCCCGTTGCAGGAAAAGGAAGTTCGACAATATACGCTTCTTTACGGGCGACGGGACCGATCACGAGCCCTCGCTCGGGCTTTTCGACGCGGTGATCGTGTGCGCGGCGTGCAGAAAGCGCCCGCTCTCACTCGTTCGTTCAACGAAAAAGGGCGGCAGGATGGTCTTCCCGATGGGCTTGCCGCACCAGCAGCAGATCACCCTGCTGATAAACGATACCCCCGAAGGGGGTGACGAGCTTTTGCGCGTATCCTTCCACGACCTGTGCCTTTTTACTCTGCTTCAGGGGCGGTATGGTTTCCCGATCTACCTGCCCGGATACCTGGAGGGCAACGAACCCCCGGAGGTCGAGCCCGGAAGCTAGCGCCGGGTCTCAGCGCGCAGGAGGCGGATGTTCGTTCGCGTCCTCATCCTTGTAACAGTACCTGCATCCCAGAATGAGGATTTTAGTGCCGTCGCCGTTTTTTACCGGCGCGGCGTAGAGGGCTTCATATTTCGTCAGAGCCGAGCCGCAGAGAGGGCACAGGCGCTCTCCGGGATGGCTGCGGGGTTTTCTGAGGAAAATATCCCGGGGCTCGACGGTTCCCGCGCGCTCGCCGGTTTTGGCTCCGGGTCCGCCTTTGCGGGCTTTGAGCTTGGCCTTGCCGGACTCGTACGCGTTGAGCGCGTAGAGGAACACGGCAAGCGCGATGATAAACCCCACGAGATAAAAGAGATACTGCACTCTCATGCCCTCCGGGTGATGAAGTTGATCATCACCGTGTCGTCGCACGGGGCCGAAAAGGTGTAGTCGCCGAAGATGTCGACCACTTTGAGCCGCTCCCGCTCGAGGAGGTTTTTGATCTCGGTGACGGTATAGATGCGCTGTACATGCTCTTCGGATGAAACGGCGCCGTCTTTGTGGCGGAATTCCAGGAGGGACCGGACGATTCTGCGTTCCTCGTCATAGGAATTGCTCCATCGTACGGAAGTGCCGCGCGTGCGGTAGCGCGTCACCCGGCCGTCGAAATAGCGCCGTATGTTGTACTCCGTGGTGATGTCGAACATGAATATACTGCCGTCGTGCATGACGCGCCGGGCCGCGCGAAGCACCCTCTGGAGGGCGGCGTACGTCAGAAAGTAGTTCATCGTATCGTGGACCGAAAAGATGAAATCGAAGGGCCGTGAGAGGCGGAAGTCCGTCATGTCCGCGCAGAATATGTGGAAATTGCCGTAGGCGCGCTTTTTGGCGACCTTCAGCATCTCGAGGGACCGGTCCATCCCGTACACCGGGAAATCGTCGCGGGAGAACATCGCGCCGAACTTTCCCGTACCGCAGCCCAGCTCGAGTATCCATTCCGGATACTCGATGTACTGGAACATGATGCTCCTCAGATAGCGGTACCACTGGTCGTAGTCGACGTGGCTCAGGA
>JAGODA010000336.1 GCA_017998475.1 Spirochaetota bacterium
AACCCACGGTAAGTCGGGAGACGGGGGGAACCCCCCCGTGGAGGTTAGGCCCCCCCCCTTCAGCGAGTAGGAACCCCCCCCTCGGCCGTCAGCCGTCCTGATTTGAACGACCATGTCCTGTTCGGCAAGGCGCGCCCTGAACGGGCCGCTTTTTTTAGAGGCGGATTTAAGTTTGAGCCCGAGGGCCCACAGCAATAGCGAAAATTTCATTCAGAACCTCCGTGATGTATGCTGGTGCCGGAGCGAACGCCCGGCAATAACCATACAACAATTCAATAATATATATGATTAATAGTATATAAAAATTTATAATAATTTATTCCCGCCAGCGCATCGGGCCGTCGCGCGGCGGTGACATTCGGCGGGTTTTATGATTGCATTTTACGCGGCACCGGCACAGTTAACATCATGATCAAACGGCACGAGGACGTATGCTCCGAAAACTGAAAAACGCCATGCGCGCCTATTTCTCGGTGCTCAACATGTCACCGACCGCGACGCGCATCGCGGAGCGCCTGGAAGCCGACCCCCGACACGATCGTGAAACGCCGCGATGGGTCCACGCGGCCCTCTTCATCATCACCTGTATAACCACCACCCTCGCCGGCGCGCAGGCGCGTCCGACCCTGATCGAAAGCATTCAGAGCGGCCTTCCATTCTCTGTCACCATAATGACGATCCTCACCGCGCACGAGATGGGACATTACCTGGCCGCCCGCCGATTCGGGGTGCGGGCCACGCTTCCGTATTTCATCCCCTTTCCAACGATGATCGGCACCATGGGCGCGGTCATCAAGATCAAGTCGCCGATCCTCGAAAAACGCGCCCTTCTGTATATAGGCGCGATGGGACCGCTGGTCGGATTCATCCTGAGCCTCGCCGCGGTGATAGCCGGACTGCACGTCTCCGCCATAGCCCCGCTCCCGGAAACCGGAGCGGGCGAAGTGATGGTTTTCGGTGATTCGCTCCTGTTCAAAATTCTGACCCGGCTCATCCACGGAGAGATCCCGGCGGGATACGATATCTATCTCTCCCCCTACGCATGGGCCGGCTGGATCGGATTCCTCGTCACCAGCCTCAACCTCATGCCCCTCGGCCAGCTTGACGGAAGCCATATACTGTACGCGCTCATCGGGCGCGCGCAGCTCTACGTCGGCTGGGCCGTATTCGCGGGTCTGGCCGGCCTCGCCTTCATCTGGCCCGGTTGGATCGTCTGGATTCTCATGGCGCTCTTTTTCCTCATGATCGGTCATCCACCGATACCGGAGAGTGTGCCGCTTTCGACGCTCGAGCGCCTTATCGGATGGAGCTGCATAGTGATCTTCTTTCTTACCTTCATTCCCGTACCCGTGGACATCCTTTAAACCGCGCGCGACTCATATTAGGATTGACAGACGGCCCGATGTATGCACACCTCCTGTGTCGTGCCGGGCGAGGCACGTTCGCGCCGAATTTGCTGGATACCAGGAGGAACCATGAAAACCGGAAGGCTTGTATCGATTCTATGCCTGTCGTTTGTCGGACTGCTGTTGATCAACGGGGCGGGCAATGCCCAGCGCAATTCGGGCACCACATCGGCCGGGATACTGGCCGACATGATGAGCGACGAACAGATGACAGCCCTTCAGGCGCTCGGCAAGGTGAGAGACGGCGAGCTCAATAAAGACAAGGCCGCGTTCGAAACCGCCAAGAACAACCTCATCGCGCTCTTCAGGAACCCCAAAAAGGACTACACCATCCGCGCGCTGGCCGCCGAAATAACGGCCTACCATCAGGTGAAAAAGGCGCTTCCCGCGCTCAAGGCGAGCCTGAAGACTGAATCCAATCCCATGCTCAGGTACGCGTTTCAGAACTCCATCGATCGGCTGGAGGGCAAGGTAAGCGGCGATGTGTATGTAGAGAGACCGGCGTATTCCGGCACCCCGCAGTATTACGGCACTCCCGGATACGGCGGCACTCCGGGATATTACGGAACTCCGGGATATTACGGAACTCCGGGATATATGAGCACGCCGCGCTACTGAACGCTTCGCCCCCCGGGCGCCGGTTTCTACCGCGGTCGCCCGGGATTATGCCCTTCCATCCCCGCCCGGCTTTTCATCCGGCTGGGCGAGGAGAAAGCACATGAGATAGTTTTCGAGCGTCCTCTTGGGGCCCGTGAGGCGCGCGCGCGAACGGAACCGAGCGTTGATCTTCCTGTCCCGAAACGACCGGTAGAGCTGTCGCGGGTCGTCGCCGGAATACCGGTACAGGGGCCCGGTCTTCGTTCCGCGACCGGAGGCCTCCTCCCTGCTGAGAGAGCTTTTCCCGTGCTCCTCCATCTCCCGGCGGAGAGCCAGGATCTCCTCGTGGCTCATACCGAAGATGAACTCCTCGAGCGCGTAGACTTCGTCCTCCCCTATATCGTCGCTCTGTAAAAAGTCGAACCACGCGGGCTCAATATAGCCCGAGATGACGAAGAGCTCTGAAAAGCCGAGCATGGTGCCGAAATTGGGGATGAGCTTCTCCCGGGCCCTCCATATCCCCTGCAGAATCGGCGCGAATTCCCTTACTCCGGAATCGAGACGGTACTCCCATGTGCGGGCCAGCAGGTACGCCGCCTTCGCACGCAGAGTGTCGGGAGAAGCCGCCTTTTCGATGATGGAGATGAACACCTCCTCGGCCATAATGGTGAATACGTTATGCGCTATAAGATGAAGCACCTTGCTCTCGAGCGGCGACAGATCGGGAACGTCCCTGACCAGATAACGCAGCATGTTGAGGAAATTGATCTTGGCGATCGAATAGCTTCTGCCCAGCACCGCCTTGGTGGGAATGTGCAGTATCATGTCGGGTATGTCGTCACGGCAGAGGGTCTCGACGAGGCTTTCAACCGAGCGCGACGAGCTTCCCAGGCGGTGAGCGGCCAGTATGGACGGGTAGAAAGATATGGACCTGCCCAACTGCTCGAGCGCCATGCGGTTGTTGCCGACAGCCTCGATCTCCGCGTTCATTCCCCGGGACAGAAGGCTGTCGGTGACGGCGGCGATAATATCCAGCTCTTGACCGCTGAAGAGGATTATGTCCTTAGATCCCGTTTCTTCCCGATTCATGCTTCCCATCCGTACGGACGCGCGCGCGTCCCGTCTCGATTGATGGTAGCATCGGAGCGCGCGGCATACAAGAAAAAATGACTCGGGCGGTTCAGAGCGGGAGGCGCATGCGCAGTATATCGCGCCCCTCGAATTTTCCGGCCGGGACGAAGAAATCGCGAAGGGGGGCGGGGACAAAGCCGAACACCTCGTCGGTCAGGTAGAAGTGCCCCGGGCGCGCGAACTTCTGCCCCAGGTGAAATATGGAGTTGAGCGAATCCGACACGATCGTGCCCGTCTCGCCCATCGAGCGGTATATCGTGTTTCCGATATGGAGGGCGATCCTGTACGATACCCAGGCATTGAAACCGGACTCCTCGATGCTGAACACCTTGCGAGCGAGCATCATTTTGAAACATGCCAGGGCCGCGTCGCATCGCTGCCCGTCGAAGGGAAAGAGCACTATCGCGCCGTACTCCGTCCACATCCATACTCGACCGCCGGCGGGGGTAACGCTCCGCTCGACATGGCGCAGGAAAGGCTCTATGGGATTGCTTAGGTTCGCGTCGCCGAAGGTCTTCTTGGACTCCTTGAGATTGTCGAG
>JAGODA010000337.1 GCA_017998475.1 Spirochaetota bacterium
CCCGTGCTCTCCGGCGCGTGCCGCCTCGATCGCCGCGTTAAGGGACAGAAGGTTGATCTGGTCGAAGATGTTTTCTATGATCTGCACCGTGTCCCGGACGTCCTTGAATTTGGAGGTCGCGTCGAGCATGACCTGGCGGGTGCCGTCGATCTCGCTGCCGGTCCTGGCCACCTCCTCGTTCAGGCGGTCCCTGATTTCGATCGCCTCCCTGATATTGTCTCCGACCCTGGTGACGATACCGTGAAGCTCCTCCATCTCGATCCTGACTTTCTCGGTCAGCTCGGCCTGCGTGCGCGCCATGGCGTACACGCTCTCGCCGCTTGCGGTCACCTCCTCCACGGCGGAGGTTATCTCCTCGACCGTCGCCGCCTGGGTCTGCGAATTGCTGGCGAACGAGGAGGCGGTGGAGGCCATCTCCTCGGTGGAGGCCGCAAGCCTCGTCGCCGTTTCGTTGGTTTTGTCGAGTATGTTCCGTATATGTTCGCTTTTACGATGGCTCTCCTCAAGCGATTCCTCGACCATATGGTGCGCGCGTATGTTTATGCGGAGCACCGTAAAACAGGCAACGCCGAGGATGATGAGGGAGGTGATGCTATCGGTGCGGAAATCGATCGCCTGTATGTCGCTCAGGTATCCGGAACGCTGGGCGAGTATCGAGAAGGCCACGGTAAGCACGATGTTCGCGATGGTGTAAAAGGCCACCCAGAACCGGTTTGTCAGTATTGTGGCGATGGCGATTATCGGATACGCGTACTGCACGGTATTCGTCAGCAGAATCGGATCCTGCCTTCCCGCGTTGGCGAAGAGGATGAACCACACGGCAAGGTTGGTCGGCACAAGGATGAAATGAGAAGCCGGCAGATTGTATCCTTTTATCATGAGGACGAGCGACACCGCCAGCATGACCTCTATCCCGTAAAGGGCGAGTACCGTTACATGAGTGAATCCCTTCCCCTGCTGTATCGCGAACAGGAAGATGAGGGCGAGCATTCCCGCGGCAAGCACGGAAAAGAGTATGGCGATTACGCGCGCCTTCTGCTGTTCGCGGTAGTCGCGATGTTCGTATCGGGAGAAAAGAAATGAGTATATTCCGCTAAACATACGACACCTCCTGGCCCGGAAGACAGGTATTTCAGTATTGTAATGAGGTCTGATTTTTCTAAGTATTCTATCGCTCAAGTCGTTTTTAGTCAAATTTTATCCACATGTCGTCTGTTATCTGTCGGGGGAATTATGGCCGATGAAGGCATGGTCGCCGCCGCGTTAATCGCTTGCATTTTCTATACAAAGATGCCTCCAATGTATCGTTGTCGTTCAATTCATGCTATAGATCAGGAAAAATGGTGATGATCCGAATGGTGGTGTCGGTACTCGTGTGCGTATCCGTGTGTGGTGCGACGTTTCATTCCCTTGCGGCCCCGGAACAGGGGCCGGGGGGACAGACCCCGGAGCGATTTTTCGTGGACCTCGCTCGTAATGCGGACGGCCTTCCCGGTGAGGAGGTGATCTCCCGTTATTATGAGCGCGAATCGGCGAATGTGCTTGCCGAGTACGAGAGGTACGGCAGGGCCGGGGCGATCGTCTTCGAGACTTTCGCGGACAATTTCACCGGGCGCTTCTCCTCCCGTGTCGCCGAGCGGCGCCCCGGTTTCCTCAAGGTCGTGCTCTCGGCGTCCGGGCCGGGCGGGACGACGACGTTTGTTTCATGGAAGCTTTCGGCCCTCTCCCTGGTCGACCAGATCAGGGGGCTCCGCGAGGAGGATATCGTGGTGCACGGCCACGAGCGGCGCGGCGATGTCCTGGCGGTCGACGTCTCCATTAAGGGAGATCGGAAAACCATCGAGCTTGCGGACGGTCCGGAGGGACTGCGCATGCGCGTTGAGGCCGGCACGCTCGAAAGGCTCGTAATGATGACCGGGCGCTTCAAGCGGGCGTCGGCGCTCATCGGCCGGTACGCGATGCTTCTTGAAAAAGGGATGGTCGACGACGGTAATTACGTCAGCACAGTCGAGGCCTGGGCGAGGGAGTACGCTGCAGTGATGAACGCGTCCCGTTCCGCCGGGAAGCGGTAGCCGGATATCCGGGCCATGACGGATATTCAGTCTCCCTCATCGCTTCGCCGCATGGCCGGTTTCGCGACCGGTCTCTTCGCGGTGCAGACCTTCTGGGGCTTCACCTGGGCCACGCTGCCGCTGTTTCTTCGCGGCTTCGCGGGCTCCAACACCGTCACCGGCATTCTGCTGTCAACAACGGGTATAACGGGAATAATCCTGCCCGTTCTTTCGGGAATGCTCTCCGACAGGATTTCGACGCGCTGGGGGCGGCGCAGGCCCGTCATCGCCGCGGGATGGAGCCTGGCCTGCGCGGCGCTGCTCGCGATGCCCTGGGTCCCGGCGCTTCCGGCCGTGCTCGTCCTGCTCGTGCTCGCCTACGCGGGCTTCTTCACCGCAATGGGCCCGTATTTCGCCCTGCTGGCCGACACCTTCAGGCCGGAAGAGCGCAGCAAGGCGACCGGGATCATGTTTCTGGTGGGCGGGACCGGCATCCTGAGCTACCTTCTGGTGCCCGCCCGGTTGTATGAAATCTGGCGTCTGTGGCCGTTCCTCTGGACCGTCGGCGGCATCCTCATCGCGAACGCGGTGCTCTTCTCGGTGATAGGCGAGCGCCCGGCCGCTCCGGCGCGCGGGAACGGCCGCGGAATCTTCGCCGAGGTGTTCGGGGAGCGGGAGGTGATGCGTTTCTACGGAGGAATGATACTCTGGTGGATCGGGCTGTGGATGGTAAGCGCCTTTTTTATCATCGCCTACCGCGAGATATTCAGGGTTTCGACCGGGAAGGCGCTCACCGCATTTTTCATTTTCAATGTCTCCTTCGTCGCGTCGGCGCTTCCGGCGGGGCTTTTGGGCATACGGTACGGCCTTAAAAGAATAAACGCCATCGGGCTGGGGCTCCTGGCGGTCGGTCTGGCCTGCACCCCGTTCATCGGCGGTTACGCGGCCTCGCTGCCCTTTCTGGTGGTCGCCGGCGCCTCTTACAGCGCCGTGCTCGCGGTGTCCTATCCCTTTTTCCTCAGGCTCCTTCCCCCGGGAAACACCGCCGGTTTCGTCGGCCTGTACATGGCCTGCCAGAACGGTACGCTCCTGGTGGGGCCCGCGCTCGGAGGGGTGGTCATCGACCTCTTCGGCTATTCCGTGCTGTTCATCGCCTCGGGCTGTGCGATACTGGCGGGGCTTGCCGTCTTCCTTTCGGTGAGGGAGGGACGGGTGAATGCTGATTGACGGAACGCGCGCGGCGTGCGATACTTTGCCGGGGGGCCGGGGTGTATGAACATACCGATGAAAAAGTTCGAGGATATGGTGCTGGGCGCCGCCGCCCGGATTGTGGCCTCGCTTCCGCCGGACCTTCGCTCCAGGGCCCAGGAGGTGATATTCGCCGTCGCCGACCGGCCCACGCCCGAGCAGATACGGAGCGTCGGCGATGATGAAGACGCTGAATACGCCGGGGACCTTCTGGGACTCTACGAAGGCACCTCGCTCATCGACCGCGGAATCGACGATACGCCTTTGGTGCCCGACCGGAACACCCTTTTCCGACTTCCCTTTGCCGATATGTGCGGGAACGCCCGGGAACTCCGTGAGGATATCCGCCTTACCATCATCCACGAA
>JAGODA010000024.1 GCA_017998475.1 Spirochaetota bacterium
TTCGCATGTGGACGCCTGGTGCAACGTGATTTACGACCTCAGGAGCGAAAAAAACGAGAGGAGCATGACCGCATGAATACCATCGACACGCTGTTCACCGGCCATATAGTGGGACTGCGCACGACAAACCCACTGCATATCGACGATACGCCGGCGGCAAGACCCGATGACGATGTCGCGGGCTCCTTCGCGCAAATGCTGAAGTCGGCGATAAACAAGGTGAACGATCTACAGATCGATTCGGAGGACCTCGGACAGAAAATGGTCCACGAGCCGGGTTCGGTGGATATCCACACCGTGATGATCGCGACGCAGAAGGCGGAGCTCGCCCTTACGTTCACGAAGGCGGTGCGCGACGAGGCGATCCGCTCGTACAGGGAGCTGATGAACCTGAGGTAAGCGGGGTTCTGTTCCGGCCGCGGCGGCATCACCGTCGCGGTCGTTGAGATCGCGGGAAACGGGGAGGAAATTAATTGAATTTTTTCGGAAATTAATTGATTTTTTTGTTTACAATTTTTTTGTATGTGGTAGCTGCATTATGTCGCCTGAGAATCCGGACATGACGCGGCCCAGGGGAGGGTCGGGAGGCGTGTCCGGGGCAAAAAAATCAAATTTCCTGATCCCGTGTCGCGTATTTTGTTGGGAACCCTGCCGGGATAAGAGGGGGTAAAGGTGGAATTCCTGAGCAAGCTCCTGGGCCAGTTGAAGGAGATTTACGGAAAGCTGGACCGAACCAAGAAGATAATCATCGCGTCCGTGCTCGGCGTTGTGCTGGTCGCGTTCGTGGTCCTTTTCTCCGTGTCGACCGAAAAAGCGAACGTTCTCCTTTTCGCGGATCTGCCGTCGGCGGATTTCGGACAGGTCACCAAGAAGCTCGATGAAATGAACTTCACGTATACCACCAGCGGAACGACCTCCATATTCGTCCGGCCCGACCAGCGTGAGCTCATTATGACCCGTCTCGCCCAGGAAAACATGATACCGAAGGGTATTCCGGGCTGGAAGTTGTTCGATATCTCCAAATGGACGGAAACCGACCGCGAGCTTGACGTCAAGTTCATGCGGGCGCTCAGGGATGAGGTGAAGCGGCATATCGAGTCACTGAGCAACATAGAAAAGGCCGACGTGGAGATTGCCATCACCGAGGACGAGCTTTTCAGCGACAAGGAGAACCCCTACACCGCGGCGGTGACCGTATACCTCGCGCCCGGATACGACAAGCTCAACAAAAAGGAGATCCAGGGGATCATGTATCTTGTCTCCCGCGCGGTCGGAGGCAAGCTGAAGCCGGAAAATGTCGTGGTCACCGATGAATACGGAAAGATCATATCGGATTTCGACAACGAATTCGACAGGGCGAAGGAGGAGTACACGCTCCTCGAGTACCGAAAGAAAATCGAGGAAAAGGCGCGTGTCCAGCTTCTTCACGACATTCGAAAGGGCCTCGAAAGGGTCTATACGCCCGACCGCATCCAGATCGTCCGGCTTAATATGGACTTCAACTGGGACAAGATCTCTGAGGAGAGGGAAGAATACTCTCCTATAGAAATGGAACCGGACAACCCGGAAACTCCGTACTCCGAGCGCAAGGTAAAGGATTCCCTGGTCGTGTCGGAGAAGAGCGCCAGGGAGCACTTCCAGGGACACGGCTGGAACCCCGAGGGGCCTGCCGGTACCGAGGGGAACAAACCCCCCGGGTACAAGGCGAGCGACGACCAGTTCGCAAAGTATGATAAAGAGGAAAATATACGGAACCACGCCGTAAACAAGGCGTTGAAGAAGATCCAGCGCGATCCCTTCGACGTTACGGGCGTGTCCGTGGCGATAGCGATCGACGGCTTCCAGGACCTGCCCCGGACGCCCGAGGGCGATTACGACCTCGATCCCACGAAAAAGCCCGTGCAGATCGGCCTTACGCCGGATGAGCTCAAGCAGGCCGAGAACATAGTCAAGAAGTCGATTAACTTCAACGCCGCGCGCGGGGACCAGGTGGCCGTCGAGAACATCATGTTCGACAGGACCAAGGACTGGAACCGCGTGCGCGAGGAATTCCAGCGCAAGGAACAGCTCAAACGCATACTGCTGGCGAGCCTCATCGGCGTGTTCGCGCTCTTCCTGGGGATGGTGCTCTTCCGCGCCATCAACAAGGAGCTCGCGCGGAGACGGCGGCTTCGCGAGGAGCAGCTGGCCCTGGAGCAGCAGCGCATGCGCGAGGCCGCGCTGCGGGCCGCCGAGGAGGAAGGGATCGACGTCGAGCTTTCTCTCGAGGAAAAGGCCCGGCTCGAGCTTCAGACCAACGCCGTCAGCCTGGCGCGCGAACGACCGGACGACGTGGCACAGCTGCTGCGCACCTGGCTGGCCGAAGAGTAGGAGAGAAACACGCGAACGGGCGCAGTATTTAATTTGACGCCCGTTCGCGCGCAGATGTACCTTAAAGAAGGTGGCGCGGAAGGACGGAGCCTTCTCCCCGAGGGGGGAGAGGACGGGGAGGAAGAGCGATGCTGCAATCGAAGAAGTCCCAGCTGACCGGGCGGCAGAAGGCCGCCATTTTCCTTGTGTCTCTGGGCTCGGACGTATCGTCCGAGATATTCAAGCATCTTCGCGAGGACGAGATCGAGCAGCTCACCTTCGAGATCGCCCGGCTCGACAAGATAGAACCCGAAGACAAGGACAAGGTGCTCATGGAGTTCCAGGAGATGATGATGGCGCAGGACTTCATCGCCTCCGGCGGAATAGACTACGCGCGCGAGGTGCTCGAACGGGCCCTGGGCACACAGAAGGCCATCGACATCGTCAACCGGCTCACCTCCAGCCTGCAGGTCCGCCCGTTCGACTTTATCCGCCGCACCGACCCGTCCCATCTGCTGAACTTCATACAGGGCGAGCACCCGCAGACGATCGCGCTCATACTCGCCTATCTCGACGCGGCCAAGGCCGCGCAGATACTTTCGGGCCTCAGCCACCAGATACAGGCCGATGTCGCCAAGCGCATCGCCACAATGGACCGCACATCGCCGGACGTGCTCCGCGAGGTGGAGCGCGTGCTCGAACGCAAGCTCTCCACGCTCGCCTCGGAAGACTACACGTCGGCCGGCGGCATAGACGCCATCGTCGAGGTGCTCAACCAGGTGGACCGCGGGACCGAGAAGATCATCATCGAGGCGCTCGAGGAGGAGGACCCGGAGCTCGCCGAGGAGATAAAGAAGAGAATGTTCGTCTTCGAGGACATCGTACTTCTCGACGACCGCTCCATTCAAAAGGTTCTCCGCGAGGTCGACACGCAGGACCTGGCAAAGGCCCTCAAAGGCGTGGACACCGAGGTGCAGGAGAAGATTTTCCGCAACATGTCGAAGCGCGCCTCCTCGCTCCTCAGGGAGGACATGGACTTCATGGGACCCATCAGGCTGCGTGACGTGGAGGAGTCCCAGCAGAAAATCGTCAACATCATACGCAAACTCGAGGAAGCCGGAGACATCATAGTCGCGCGCGCCGGCGAGGAGGAACTCGTTGTCTAAACTGGTATTCAAACCGACCGAGGTGGTCATTACGGGCGCCCCGAAACAGATCGAGCTTCCCGAGAAGTATCAGAAGAACATAATATCCGACGAGGAATACAAGGAGTTCGAGGTCGACGAGGCGGGCAATCCCGTCGACGTCTACCAGGGGCCGTCGATCGAGGAGATGGAGGCCGAGCTCGAGCGCTACCGGCGCGAGACCGAGGAAGAGGTGCGCCGGATGCAGGAGGACGCGCGCGAGCGGGTGCGCAAGATCGAGGAGGAGGGCAAGGCCGCGGCCTTCCGCGAGCTCCAGCAGGCGCGCGAGCAGATAAAGCTCGACATGGAGCGCTTTCAGCAGGAGTCCGAGCGCGAGGTGGAGCGCGGCAAGTTCGAGGCGGAGAAGATGATCAAGGACGCCGAGCTCAAGGTGTCCGAAATAGAGCACGAGGCCTACAAGAAGGGCTACGAGGCGGGCCGCGAGGAGGGATACAAGGAGGGCCAGGCGGAGGTGATGCGTCTCATCGACCGGCTGGGCACCATCGTATCGACCGCGGTCGATATACGCGACGACATCATCCGCTCCTCCGAGAAGCTTATGACCGAAATGATCCTCATGATCGCGCGCAAGGTGATAAAAGACGAGATAGTGGAGAGGCGCGAGGTGGTCATAAACAATATCCGCGAGGCGATCAAGCGCGTTAAGGACCGCGACCGGATCGACATCCGCGTCAATTTCGCCGACCTCGACATGACCACGGCCCACAAGGACGAGCTCATAAAGATGATGGAATCCCTGAAGAAGGTGAACATATACGAGGATTCCAGGGTCGACCGGGGCGGATGCATAATCGAGACCGACGTCGGCGCGATCGACGCGAGGATTTCGACCCAGCTCGACACCATAGAGGAGGCGATCCGCAACGCCAGCGCGCTGTAGCGGGTACCGTCCATGATAAAGATCCTTCCACACGAACACGTCGATATTCTCTCGAAGTACAAGTCGATCATCGAGGATGTCAACGTCGTACAGTTCACCGGCAAGGTGGAACGGGTGGTGGGGCTCACCATAGAATCCTCAGGACCCGCGGTGAAATACGGCGAGCTGTGCCGCATCCGCCTGGGAGAGGGTAATTACCTCTACGCCGAGGTCGTGGGATTCAACCGTAACAAGGTCATCCTCATGCCGATCGGCGACATGAAAGGGGTCGTTCCGGGCGCGGAGGTCATCGCGGCGGGATCCTCTCTTACGGTGCCGGTGGGTGACCAGCTGCTGGGGCGCGTGATTTCCGGCGTCGGGAAGCCCCTCGACGGCCGCGGAGAGATCTTCACCGGCCTGCGGTACCCCGTTGAAGGCAAGCCGCTCAATCCCCTCGAACGACGGCTCATCACCGAGCCGCTGTCGGTAGGCATACGCGCCATCGACGGACTCAACACGATAGGAAAGGGGCAGCGCATAGGAATATTTTCCGGATCGGGCGTCGGCAAGTCGACGCTCCTGGCGATGATAGCGCGCTATACGAACGCCGACGTCAACGTCATCGCGCTCATCGGTGAACGCGGCCGCGAGGTGCGCGACTTCGTCGACAAGGAGCTGGGACAGGAGGGGCTTCGCCGCTCGGTGGTGGTTGTCGCGACCTCGGACCAGCCGCCGATGCTTCGAATTCGCGGCGCCCTGATGGCGCACGCCATCGCCGAGTATTTCCGGGACCAGGGGAAAGACGTCAACTTGATGATGGACTCGGTAACGCGCTTCGCCCTGGCCCAGCGCGAGGTGGGCCTTGCCGCGGGCGAGCCTTCGGCCACCAGGGGCTTCCCGCCGTCCGTCTTCTCTCTCCTTCCGCGCCTGCTCGAGCGGTCGGGAACGCGCGAGGGATCGGGAAGCATAACCGGCATCTACACCATCCTGGTGGAAGCAGACGACATGAACGAGCCGATCTCCGACGCCGTGCGCGGCATACTGGACGGTCACATCGTGCTCGACCGCAAGCTCGCTCACAAGGGACATTATCCGGCGATCGACGTGCTGGGTTCCATATCGCGGTGCATGAAGGACGTCGTGGAGGAAGACCACGCGAAGACCGCGGCGGAGATGAGGGAGGTGATGGCGGCGTACGCCGAGGCCGAGGACCTCATCACCCTCGGCGCTTACGCGCGAGGTTCGAACCCGCTCATCGACCGGGCCATCGAAATGAAGCCGCGGATAGACGCTTTTTTAAAGCAGGGAATCTACGAGCGCGACACCTACGACGTCATAGTCGAGAAACTCGAATCCATGTTCCGCAAAAAGAAGGAAAGCGCGCGGGAGGGGGCGGCGCGAGATTATGTCTCATCGACTCCGTATTTCGCGCGGATGCGTAAATAGGGGAGCGGCGGCCGATGAAGAGCTTCAAATTCCGCCTTCAGAGACTTCTCGATATCCGTGAGGCGAAGGAGAAAAATATTAAAAACGAGCTCGCCGCGATCCTGACGGTTCAGAACCGCGAGCGCCTCAAACAGGAGCACTACCGGAAGAGCGTGGAGGAACAGCACGCGAAGTTCGCCGATCTGATAAAAGCCGGCAGGTACTCGTATTCGGCGGCCGCGGCCTTCGAACGCTACATCGATTTCGCGCACAGGGTGATCCGGGACCAGCAGGAACGTATCGACGCCATGGAACCGGAGATACAGAAAGTCCGCGACAGGCTTGTGGAGGCATCGAGGGAGCGCAAGGTGGTCGAGAAGCTCAAGGAGCGCCGGTGGAACGAGTTCATGTACGAGTACAACCGTGAGATCGCGAAAGAGAACGACGATACAAACCAGAACATATTCGTAAAGAGGCGGATAGAGGAAATGATGTCGGAGGGCCGGGCATGATCGACGACATGTATGCGGTTATGGGAAGGATCACCGAGATAAGGAAGCGCTTCGGCCTGATGCCACGCCCCCAGACCCCGGTCGGGCCTTCCGAATTTCAACGTCAGATGGAACGCCTCGCCGATGACGCCAGGGAAGCGTCCGTGAAAACGAAAGCAAAAAGCACCGCGGTCTCGAAGGAGATGAGCGTGCCTGAAATGCGTGAAATAGCCCGGATGGCCGCCGTGCGCAACGGTATTCCCCCCGGGCTGGTGGACGCGGTCATCCAGGCGGAAAGTTCGTATAATCCGAAAGCGGTCTCGCCCAGGGGAGCGAAAGGCCTCATGCAGCTCATGCCCCAAACGGCCGGAATGTTCGGTGTGGAAGATCCGTTCTCCCCGAAGGAGAACATCGACGCGGGAGTCGGGCTGTTGAAAAACCTGCTCGATAAATACGACGGCGATTACAAGAAGGCGCTCGCCGCCTACAACGCCGGAGAGGGGGCGGTCGACAGAAACGGCGGTGTTCCCCCGTATAATGAGACACAGGAATACGTGAACCGGGTCATCAGCCTGTATCTGAGGAACAGCGAATAACAGCGGAAACGTTCGGAGCCTGAAATGAGAATGATATCGGATAAAACGAAGCTGGTGTATCTGATCGCGCTTATACTTTTCATAATCGCGGCGGGGCTTTTCTGGCTCGATTATATAGGCCTTCTGGACATGGAAAAAAGGCTTGGGGGCGTGTTCGGGAAGGAGGCTCCGCTGGTGCTCGACGCGAAGGACGACGAACCGTCGCTGATAGAGCGCGAGGAGTTCGAAAAGGAGAAGCAGAAGTTTCTGGAGCGGGTTGAGGACCTGGACCGCAGGGAGGCGAAGATCGTCGAGACGGAGAAGACCCTCGAGTCGGAGAAGGAAAAGCTGGACGATATACGGAAGGGCCTCGACATAGAAAAGAAAAAGCTGGAAGGCGAAAAGAAGCGATACGCGGGCTACGAGCGCAACGTGCGCGATCTGGCCGGCAAGGTGACCAGCATGCGGCCCGAGGAGGCGGTTGAAATTATGGTCAAATGGGAGGAGCCGCTTATTGTCGACGTGCTCAGGCGCATTGACGCGGACGCCGTCGAGCAGGGCCGCAGGAGTATCTCGCCGTACCTCATTTCGCTCATGCCGCGCGACAAGGCGAGCCGTATTCTGTACCTCATGACTCAGATCTGACACATCCCCCCGGCCAGGTCTGAAAAATTGGGTTGATTTACTCCCGCCCCGGTGGTAAAAACGCGTCCATGGCGTGTAGAGACGCGAGAGTCGTATCGATCCGTAGCGCCGCGGCAGGCTGAGCGGCGGAAAATTTTGATCCGGCCATTATATGATGAATCTTAAAAAGAAAAGATATGCCATTCTTTCCTTGTTGGCGCTCGTGCTCTGTATAGTTGTGTCCGCCTGCGGTTCGCTCGGCGGACGCGCCGAAAAGAGCGCGCGGTCAGCGGAGGCCTATGCTCCGGCCGGCGAGTACGATGAGCTGGAGGGAGCGGCCGGATTGGTCGGCGACCAGCTGAAGAGCGACCGCGCCGCCTCGTCACCGAAACGCGGTGCGAAGTCCGAACCCGCCGCGCGTGAGCGAATGGTCGTGTACACGGCGGATTTCTCGCTGGAAGTGGAGAGCATACGGCAGTCCCTCGATCGTATCGGGAGTCTGGTGAAGGGTCTGGAAGGCTTTATCGAATCCGTAAGCACCTCGGACTCCTATGGCGGCGCGCGCGTGGTGCTGAGGGTCCCGGTTAAAAACTTCGAAAGGGCGCTGCCGGAAATCGAGAAGCTGGGTACCGTCACGGACCGGCGCGTAACGGCCTCCGACGTTACCATGGAATTCAACGATATTACCTTGAGGATCGACACGGCGAAGCGTGTGCGCGATCGGATGTACGAGCTTCTCAGGCGCGTCATAAAGGTCGAGGAGCGCGTTAAAATCCTTCGCGAAATACAGAGGCTCACCGAGCAGATCGACGTCCTCACCACGCGTATGAATTACCTCGCGGGGAGGGCGCGCTTTTCGACGATAACGGTGAGCATGAAGGCCGCGGTGAGGGATTCCGTCCGGTCCTTCATCCCGTCGCCGTTTCCGTGGATCGCCGGACTCTCTCCGGAGAAGCGAAGCGTGTTCGATGACGGCAAAAAGCTGTCGTTCGACGTTCCTGGAGGCTTCTTCTCACTGAAGAGGAATTATTACGAGGGGAGCTCGCCCTTCCTGTTCACAAGCCCGGACGGCACGCTGGGGGTACGCCTGGGGCTTGCAGACAACTATCCGCCCGCCGACATCCGCTTCTGGACCGAGGCCTTCGAGATCGATGTGAAGAACCGCATGTACAGGCTGGAAAAGTCGGATGAGCTTTCCGGACAGCACGGCCTCTCCTTCAGGCGCTACCTGTTCTCGCGCGCCGGCGGAGGACGGTATCTGGTGGCTTTCGCCGTGTCCGGCGGAAGCATATGGGTGGTCGAGGCCGTTTCGCAATCGGAGGCCGCGTACACGCGGAACGCCGCGGCCATCGATTCGTTCATCACATCGATACGGGGGGCGCGATGAAACGATTGTTCGCGGGTATCGCTTTGTGTCTCCTGTGCGCGACCGCCGCGTCCGCGGGTGATGATACCTTCACCCAGGAGTATTCCTATACGATGTTCGCTTCGGATCGCGAAAAAGCGGTGGCGCGGCTCCGGGGCTACGCGGACGAGCAGAAAGGATATGTGAAATTCTATTCGAACGATAAAGTGGTGCTGCGCCTTCCGGTGGAGCGCGTTTCGCGAATCCGGGAGGCGATACTCGACACCGGGTTTATCGGCGACGAGAAGATCAAACGTACGGACGTGGGTGAGACGCTGGTGGAGCTCCGGACCAGGCTTAAAACGAAGGAGACGCTCCTTGCGAACCTGTACAAAATCTTCGAGGATGCCGCGGTCGAACAGACGCTGGAGGTCGAAAAGGAACTGGGCAAGGTGGTGACGGAGATCGAAGAGATAAAAGGCAGGATCGCCTATCTCGAGGACAGGGTCGCGCTTGCCGAAGTTGCCGTTTCCATCAATGTACAGCCGGGCTCGAAAAAAGGCCCTTCCAGGGATCGGGCGCGCTGGGAGTGGATGAATTCAATCGGCATTGAGCATCTCATGTCTCCCGGAGGATGGCGATGAAATCGCTCGCGATGCTCATTTCTCTCTCCCTTGCCTTTCTCATGTGCGCGTTGGCCGGGTGCAGGCCCTCCGGCGCCAATTACCGCGTGGACCCTCCCGGGGGATTCGCTGTGTACACCGGGGACACCGACTCGTTCCGTTCGATCAGCTCCGATGGTGTCCGTATACGAATCCGGCGCGTGGACAACAATCCGAGGGGCGACGCGGCCATGTGGGGACAGGCCCTCGCGACGTATCTTACAGATCGCGGATACTACGGAATATCAGAGGAGAAGATCGTCTCACGCGATGGACGGGAAGGAGTGTTCGCGGAGTACGCGTACTGGTTCAACGCCGAGGAATACCGCTACGCGATCGCGATCTTCACCGGTCCGGACCATCTCTACATCATAGAGACCGGGGGTACGGTCGAAGGTTTCGCCCGCAAGCGTGACGGCATCCTCGATTCGCTGCGCACCTTCCGCGCGGAATGATGGCCGTATTAAGGATTGACGTATTTCAGACATGATGTCTTCCTGAAACGGAGATCCGCCCCGGGAGGCTTCGGTCTCCGGCATGGCGTACTTTACGGTACGCTCTCTCCGAAAGCGGCACAGGGCGAATCCCAGCGAATACCGACAATGGAGTTCACATGAAGATACTGGTCACCGGTTCCGCCGGTTTTATTGGATCGTTTACGGCCGCGCGTCTGATGCAGGACGGGCACGAAGTGGTCGGCGTCGACAACCTTAACGACTATTACGATGTCGGCCTGAAAAACGGCAGGAACGAACGCCTTAAAGGCCTCTTCCCCTCATATGTCTTCGAAAAGATGTCGATCGCCGATTATGGAGCGCTGGAGGAGCTGTTCCGCGCGCACCGCTTCGAGTATGTCGTCAATCTGGCGGCGCAGGCGGGCGTGCGGTACAGTCTTTCAAATCCGCTCGCTTACGGAGAGAGCAATCTCTCCGGATTCCTCAACGTTCTCGAATGCTGCAGAAGGTACGAGGTACGCCATCTCGTGTACGCGTCGTCGAGTTCGGTGTACGGGCTGAACGCCAGGGTGCCCTTCTCGGTGCACGATAACGTCGATCATCCGGTGTCGCTCTACGCGGCCACCAAGAAATCCAATGAGCTCCTGGCGCACTGTTACGCCCACCTGTACGGCATTCCGGCGACGGGGCTGCGGTTTTTCACCGTGTACGGACCGTGGGGGAGGCCCGATATGGCGTATTTCCTGTTCACCAGGGCAATACTCGAGGGACGGCCGATCGATGTGTTCAATAACGGCGATATGGAACGGGATTTCACCTATATCGACGATATCGTCGAGGGCGTCTGTCGGACGCTGTGGATGGTCCCCTCGGGTAATCCGGCCTGGAACGCGGAGAGCCCCGATCCCGGCACGAGCAGCGCACCCTACCGTATTTACAACATCGGGAACAATAATCCTGTCAGGCTGATGCATTTTATCGAAGTGATCGAAAAGGCCCTGGGAAGGAAGGCGACGATCAATTACCTGCCGATGCAGCCGGGTGACGTCAAAACGACCTACGCGGACATTGACGATCTGGTGAGGGACGCCGGTTACGCCCCGGCAACGACCGTGGAGAGGGGTATCGGCGAGTTCGTGCGCTGGTACAGGGAGTATTATCGTATTGATGTATGACAGGATATGAACACTAAAAGTGTCTTGACTATTCTTGGCGGTGATTTCTGATAGCATTCCGCCGCCCGAAGGGGGGCGGGGCCGTTTATATCGTAATTATACCGGATTTAACGCGCGTTCCGGCCGCAGGTCGACACACAGGCCGTCGGCGGGTCTCGCGGCACATCCACTCTACTAATTGAAAACGCCCCGGGCGTTCAAAGGAGGAAAGCGTGAAGGTAACCGTTGTCGGATCGGGCTATGTGGGCCTTGTCACCGGCGCCTGTTTCGCGGAGATGGGAAATGACGTATATTGCGTCGATATCGACCAGAAGAAGATAGAGAACCTGAAAAAAGGTATCCTGCCGATCTACGAACCCGGACTCGAAGAGATAGTCAAAAGGAACTACTCGGGAGGCCGGCTTCGCTTTACGACCGACATCAAAGAGGGACTGGACGATTCGCTCTTCATGTTCATCGCCGTCGGCACCCCTCCGGACGAGGACGGTTCCGCGGACCTCCAGCACGTGCTGGCAGTGGCGCGTGATATCGGCAGGAAGATGGAGAAGTATGTCATCATAGTCAACAAGTCGACCGTTCCCGTGGGGACCGCGGACAGGGTGCGCGAGGCCGTGCGAGAGGAACTGACAAAACGCGGCCGCGGCGAGCTTGAGTTCGACGTGGTATCCAATCCGGAATTTCTCAAGGAAGGGGCGGCGATCGAGGATTTCATGCGGCCGGACCGCATAATAGTGGGCACCGACAACGTGCGTACGGGCGAGCTTATAAAGGAACTGTACGCCCCGTTCGTGCGCAACGGCCATCCGATTTTCATCATGGGAGTCCGATCGGCGGAGCTCACCAAGTACGCCGCGAACGCCATGCTGGCGACGAGGATCAGCTTCATGAACGAGCTCTCCAGGCTGTGCGAAATCAGCGGCGCGGATATAGAGAGCATCCGCCAGGGGATCGGTTCGGACACGCGCATCGGAATGCCGTTCCTGTACGCGGGTCTTGGATACGGCGGCTCCTGTTTCCCCAAGGACGTCAAGGCCCTCATTCAGACCTCCAAGGAGTTCGGCCTGGAGTCCAAAGTCCTCAAGGCCGTCGAGGAGATCAACCACGAGCAGCGCTTTCGTTTCGCCGATAATGTAAAGAAGCATTTCGGCGGCGACGTGAAAGGCAAGACATTCGCCGTGTGGGGCCTCTCGTTCAAGCCGCAGACCGATGACATGCGCGAGGCCCCGGCGATAGATATCATCAGCGTGCTTCGCGACGCCGGCGCCAGGTTCAGGGCGCACGACCCGGTCGCCATGGAGGTGGCGAAGTCGATCATAGGCGACAAGAGCGTGACGTACGTGAGCAATTATTATGACGCTCTTGAGGGCGCCGATGCGCTGCTCCTGCTTACGGAATGGAACCAGTTCCGCAGGCCCGACTATGAAAGGATGAAATCACTCCTCAAGCAGCCGATCATCTTCGACGGACGTAACCAGTATGACCCGGCAAAAATGAAGGAAATCGGTTTCACCTATTACTGCATCGGAAGGCCCTGAGGCCGTCCGGCCCGCGTTGGTGCGATAATGGACCGGCGGGACGTGTCGGATGTTAAGACGCGGAGGGTCCTCGTCGCGGGGGGAGCGGGCTTTATCGGCTCGCACCTCTGTGACGCGATTCTCGCCTCGGGCGGCGAGGTGCTCTGCGTCGATAACTTCCACACCGGCGAGAAGCGCAACATCGAGCACCTCCTTGACCGCCGCTCATTCGAGCTCCACCGGCACGATATAGTCCATCCCCTGTATGTCGAAGCGGACCGGGTGTATAACCTGGCGTGTCCCGCGTCCCCCCTCCATTACCAGTCGAATCCGGTCAAGACGATCAAGACGAACGTTATCGGCACCATCAACCTCCTCGGCCTGGCGCGACGCGTGAACGCGAGGATTCTGCAGGCGTCCACCAGCGAGGTTTACGGCGATCCGGAAACGCACCCGCAGGCGGAATCGTACTGGGGGCGCGTCAACCCGATCGGACCGCGCGCCTGTTACGACGAGGGCAAGCGCTGCGCCGAGGCCCTCTGCGTCGAGTATCACCGGCAGAACGCGGTGGACATACGTATCGCCCGCATATTCAACACCTATGGCCCGCGGATGCACCCGTGTGACGGGCGCGTGGTGAGTAATTTTATCGTTCGGGCTTTGCGCAACGAACCGCTTGCCGTCTATGGGGACGGCAACCAGAGCCGTTCGTTCTGTTACGTCGACGATATGGTGCGGGGGATTGTCGCCCTGATGGATCATGACGGGGGATTTGCCGGACCGCTGAACCTCGGAAATCCCGAGGAGATACGCATCGGCGAACTGGCCTCGCTCGTCATCGATCTTACGGCATCCTCCTCGCGCGTCGAGTACCGGGATCGTCCCGAAGACGATCCACTGCGCAGAAGGCCGGACATATCGCTCGCGGAGCGGACGATCTCGTGGCGGCCGTCGACCTCGCTGCGGGAGGGGCTTAAAAAAACGATTGATTATTTCGAGAGGCTGCTTTCAAACAATAGCTGACGCCCTGCGGAAACGTACAGAAAAACGAAGAAGCGGCCGACATGAAAAATCCCATCCTGGTGCCCGAACTCAGGGATCTCTTGAGAAAGAGACGGTTTGCCGTTTTACGCGAATTTATCGAGGAGCACCACGAAAGGGAGATTGCCGAATACCTCGCGCTTCTGCGGCCTGATGAAATACTGAAACTGCTCAATCTCGCCGACCTGTACCGGCGCGCCGAGATATTCAGTTACCTCGACATGGACGTACAGGTCGAGCTGGTGTCCGGCGAGTCGAAGAAGAACATCGCGGAGCTGCTCATGCAGATGTCGCCGGACGACCGCGCCGACCTCTTCCAGCACCTTGAAAAGGACGTTGCCGACAAGCTGCTCCTCCTGCTTCCGCTCAGCGAGCGGCTCGACGTGATCAGGCTCACCTCCTACAGCGAGGAGACGGCCGGGGCCATCATGACCACCGATTACGCCACGCTTCTCGAAACCGACCGGGTCGAACAGGCGATCAAGAAACTCCGCAAAGAGGCCCCGTCGAAGGAAACCATCTATTACAGTTACGTCACCGACGGCACGGGGAGGCTTATAGGCTTCGTTTCGCTCAGAAACCTGATACTGGCCCGGCCCCGACAGCGTGTTGAGAGCGTGATGAAGCGCGACATCATCTTCGCGCGTGTGGACGATGACCAGGAAAAGGCCGCGAAGCTCATCGCCGAGTACGACCTTATCGCGCTTCCCATCGTGGACCACAACGAGCGGCTCGTCGGAATAATCACCCACGACGACGCGATCGACATTATACGCGACGAGCAGACCGAGGACCTGGAGCGCCTCATGGCCATCAGCGGCGGAGTGGAGGACAAGCCCTATCTCGATATCCCGGCGTTCACGCATTTCAGAAAGCGGGTGGTATGGGTGGTGATTCTGGCCGTTCTGGGGCTGGTAACCGGGCTGATCATAGAGGGCTACAGGGACGCGCTGGAACAGCTCATCATCCTGACCTTTTACATGCCGCTGCTCAACTCAACCGGCGGCAACACCGGTTCGCAGTCGGCGACCGTCGTGCTCCGCGCGATCGCCCTGAACGAGCTCTACCCCGAGGACATCGGCAGGGTGATATGGAAGGAGTTCCTGGTGAGCGCCATGCTCTGCGTCTGCCTGGGGGTGCTGGCGTACGCAAGGGTCCTTCTGCTGTCGAACACCGCGGACATCCCATCGCACTTCACGCTCGGCAATATTGCGATGGTCATTTCGATCGCGCTTTCGGTACAGGTGGTGTGGTCTACCGTGTTCGGAGCGATCATTCCGATAATCGCCATCAAGCTCAAGCTGGACCCCGCGGTGATTTCCAGCCCGACGCTCGCGACGCTCGTGGACATGGGAGGTATCACCATCTATTTCACCATCGCGAGGCTGGTGCTGGGAATATAGGCGGCGGGTTTCGAATTAGTTCTTGACGAAAAGTGGGTGAATTAATTGTATTCAAATGGAACGACGGTGCGGCGTGTGCGGACCGGAAATCTGAACGCGTACGGTACGACCCGGCCCGGCCGGAGAGATAAAAGCGTCAGCCGTACATCACCGAACGGGAACACTCAATAATGAAGTTATCAGAAGTCAAAAAGCTGTTGAACGCGGACGTTATCTTCGGAGAGGAGCTGATCGACCAGGTCGAGGTGGAGACCGCGTTTGCCTCCGACCTGTTAAGCGATGTGCTCGCGTATTCGAAGGAGAACGCGCTCTTTCTCACGGGGCTCACCAATCCCCAGGTGATCCGCACCGTCGAGGTGCTCGATCTCGTGGGTGTCGTCTTCGTGAGGGGCAAGGTGCCCCAGATGGAGACCGTAGAGCTGGCGAAAAGGAAAGGTATTCCGCTGCTGCGCACCAAATGCATAATGTTCGAAACATGCGGAAGGCTGTACGGTGCGGGCGTCAAGGCGTCGCGAATCATGGTAGACTGAAGAACCGATGCGTCCCGTCCAGTTCTACCACATCAAGGGAAGGGATTTCTTCAACGCCGGGCGGACGTCAACGACGATAAAGCGTTTCCTGAGGGAAAACGGGTATCCGCCGCAGGTGATACAGCGGGTCGCCATCATCGCCTATGAGGCGGAAATCAACATCACCTGTTATACCGATCATGGGTATTTTTTCCTGTATTTTCTGGATGACCGCGTGCGGATAGTGGTGAAGGACAGGGGGCAGGGGATCGAGGACATCGACCTCGCGATGCAGGAGGGTTTTTCAACCGCCTCGGATGAAATACGAAAACTCGGCTTCGGGGCGGGGATGGGGCTTGCGAACATCAAGAAAAACGCGGACAGGCTCACTATCCGCTCGGTGCCGGGCGTCGGCACAGTTCTCGAAATAGACGTACTGATAAATTCCGAAGGAAGGAGCGACAGTATGGGCACAACCCTCCGGGATGTTATGGAAAGGGCGAATCTGGAATTCCTCACGGACGGGCTGGACATCGACATGAATCTTACCGGCGGCTATGCCGGGGATTTATTGAGCGACGTGAACGCGAATTCCAGCGCCGGGAACGTCTGGGTGACCGTGCTGACACACCCTAACGTTACGGCCGTCGCGGGCCTCAAAGAGCTCGCGGGGGTTATCATCGCCGGAGGAATACGTCCGGGGGCCGACTTTATAGAGAAGGCCTACGCCGAAAAGATACCCATTTTATTCACCGAGATGAGCGCCTTCGACGTCGTTGCGATGCTCGCGTCGCTGGGCGTTTCAGGAAATTCCTGATCCGCGCCTTACCCCTCAGTCGAGCGTTAACCCGAACGTGCGCGCGGCGTTAGCGGTGCTCGCCTCCGCGATCTTCTCTTCACTTACCCCGAGAATCTCCGAGGCCGCCTTCAGGTTGTAAAGTATATTGGCGGGTACGTTCGGTCTTCCCTTTGCCTCAACCGGAGGTATGTCCGGGCTGTCTGTCTCGAGCATGAATCTGTCGGGGAACACGGCATTAAGAACCGCTTCCTTCTTCCTGCTGTTGCGGTAGGTGAGAGCACCGCCGAACGAAAAGCTGAAACCGAATTTCATCAGTTCCGCGGCGATCTCGACGCTCCCGGAAAACGAATGGATGACGCCCCCGGCCGCCGGGAGCCCGATCTTTTTAACGATGACCCTCAATTCATCGAAGGCGCCGCGGCAGTGTACTATCACGGGAAGACCGGTCTCGCGCGCAATAGCGATCTGGCGACCGAAGAGCCGCTTTTGCAGCTCGAGCGGCACGGTCTCGGTCTTTTTGTCCAGCCCGATCTCGCCTATGGCGACCGCCCCGCGTTCCCTGGCCTGAAAGAGGCCGTCTATTCGGTCCTCGTCGCCTTCCCTGCCGTACCAGGGGTGGATGCCCAGGGCGAATTCCACCTCCTCGTAGCGGCGCGCGATGGATTCGGAGAGCGCCCATTCCCCGGGAACGATAGAGGAGGTGATGAGCCTGGCTATTCCGACCTTCCGGGCGCCGGCGATGATGGTATCGAGCCCACCAGCGTAAAGCTCGCTCTCGAGGTGGCAATGGACGTCGACGAGGCGCACGTCATTCACCGATTATCTTGACCATCACGCGCTTGGGGCGCTGGCCGTCGAATTCACCGTAAAATATCTGTTCCCACGGGCCGAAATCGAGCCTGCCCCCGGTGATGGCGACAACCACCTCGCGTCCCATGATGGTGCGTTTGATGTGCGCGTCGCCGTTGTCCTCGCCCGTGCGGTTGTGA
>JAGODA010000338.1 GCA_017998475.1 Spirochaetota bacterium
ACGTTCGATATCCGGCCCCGTGCGCAAGGGCCTCACCTTCGCCGAAAAGCTCGCCGGCGGCGACTTCACCTCCCGGATCGACCTGGACCAGAACGACGAGCTCGGACAGCTCGGCAAGGCGCTCAATACCGCGGCCGACGACCTGGAGCGGCTCATCTCCGAGATACTGGTGGCGGCGCAGAACCTCTCCCAGGCCGTGGACCAGATATCCGGCGGAAACCAGAACCTCTCGCAGCGTACGAGCGAACAGGCCTCGTCGCTCGAGGAGATCGCCTCCACCATCGAGGAGGCCACCGCCGCGATACGCCAGAACGCCGACAATTCCGACCAGGCCAACCGACTCTCCGGCGAGACCATGAAAATGGCCGAGGAAGGGAACCGCGTGGTGATGGAAGCGGTCGCGTCGATCAACGAAATCAACAAGTCGAGCAAGAAGATCGAGGAGATAATCTCTGTCATAAACGAAATAGCGTTCCAGACGAACCTCCTGGCGCTCAATGCCGCGGTCGAGGCCGCGCGCGCCGGCGAGCAGGGGCGCGGGTTCGCGGTCGTGGCCGGCGAGGTGCGGAACCTCGCCCAGCGATCGGGCAACGCCGCCAAGGAGATCGGCGCGCTCATTAAGGACTCGACGGACAAGATCGAGACCGGAACCGACCTCGCCAACCGCAGCGGAGACGCGCTCCGCGAGATAGTCGGCGCCATGAAGAACGTGGCGCGCCTGGTTTCCGAAATCGCGGCCGCGAGCCAGGAGCAGAAGCAGGGGCTCGACCAGATCAATATAGCCGTATCGGAGATGGACAGCATGACGCAGCAGAACGCGGCGCTGGTCGAAGAGACGGCCTCGGCGAGCGAAGAGATGGCCGGCCAGGCGCGCGAGATGCAGTCGATGGTCGAACGCTTCAAGATAAGCGAAGGGACGCGAGGCAACGTGTACCAGACCAAGCACAAGGAGGTGCATCTCAAGGCCGCGGCGGCCGCCGTCAGGAAGCCGAAGGGGCCGGAAACGGCGCCGAAAAGGGAAGCCGATGCCGCAACGACGGAAAGACGCAAACCCGTGGAGGATAAAAAGCCCATCGCGGGTCGCGACATCAAGGAAGTCCTGAAGGAAGAGGGTTTCGAGGAGTTCTGACGGCGGTGCGCGGCGTGTGGCCGCGCCGTAACGCGAATGCGTCAATACTGAAACGCGGGGATACGGGACATGGATGATACCGAGGTTTTGCGCGACGTGTTTATCCGCGAGGCGGCCGATATTCTGTCCAGCCTCGAATCGGACCTGGTGCGCCTGGAAGACGAGAGGGACCCGGAACTCATTAACGGTATTTTCCGTTATGTCCATACTTTAAAGGGAAGCTCGGGGATCGCCGGCTTCAGGAGCGTGTACACGTTCACCCACAGGCTCGAGAACCTGCTCGATATGGTCAGGGCCGGCTCGCTTTCAGTCGGGAGGGAGATCATCGACCTGATGCTCGCAAGCCTGGACTGGATACGGTCCTCCATCGAGGCGGGCGGCGAGAGCCCCCATCTCGATGCCGGAAGGGACGAGCTCCTGAAAAAGGTCGAGGCGATAATAGGGACGGTAACCGCCGCGGGTGCCGCACGCGGTCCGGAAGCGGAGGAGGAGAAAAAGTCCGAGGAAGAGGAGATGGACCTGGGGTACCGCTACTTCAGGATCAGCGCGTCCTTTCGGGAGAACATCTTCGAGACGGGTACCGATCCGCTCATGATAATGGAAGACCTCTTCTCGCTCGGCATTGTGGTCGAGCGGCGGATCGACCGGCAGCGGCTGCCCGACATCCACATAATGAACCCCGAGAAATGCTACATGGGCTGGAACCTGGTGCTCAAGACGAAGAATCCCCGTCAGAAGATCGACGAGGTGTTCATGTTCGTGCAGGGAGACAATCCCATAAGCGTCGAGGACATAACAGACCAGTACGTAAGCATGCCGGACGGGGAGGCGGAGGCCAGGGAGAAGCGCATAGGCGAGATCCTGGTGGCGAAGGGAATACTCACCGATGTTGAGCTGAACGATGTGCTGAAAACCCAGGATGGCGAGAACACCAGGATCGGCGATCTCGTCGTGTCCAAGGGTTACGCCACCGAGAAAGAGGTGCAGTTCGCCCTTACCGAACAGGAGAAGATCAAAAAGAAGATCGAGACCAGCACGGTCCGTGTCGATACCGGCAAGCTCGACCGGCTGCTCAACCTGCTTGGAGAGATCGTGATCGGCCAGTCGGCGATCGCCGGGATCGCCGACGAGCTTGACGAGGAACACAGCTTTTTGCTGAAAAACGCGCTGTACGGTCTCGACCGGACCACCAGGGAGTTCCAGGAACAGATAATGTCGATCCGCATGATTCCGATCGGCCCCAGCTTCGAACAGTTCCGGCGCTTCGTTCGCGATACCGCGCATACCCTCGGAAAGGAAATCAGGCTCGAGATAGAGGGGGGGGAGACCGAGCTCGACAAAACCGTCATCGAGAGAATGGACGATCCGCTCAAGCACATGATACGCAACGCCATCGACCATGGGATTGAATCCGCGGCCGAGCGCGAAGCCGCGGGCAAGGAGCGCACCGGTACCATCACCCTGCGTTCCTATCACCAGGAGGGAAACGTATTCATAGAGGTGCTCGACGACGGCAGGGGCATCGACAGGGCGCGGCTTCGCGCCAAGGCCGAGCAGATGGGTCTTTTAAAGCCGGGAGAGGATGCGAACGAGGCGAAGCTGCTGTCCTTCCTCTTCCTGCCCGGGGTGTCGACCGCGGAAAAGGTCGGGGACCTCTCGGGACGCGGCGTGGGGATGGACGTGGTGAAGAACAACATCGAGTCGCTGCGTGGCAGCGTCGAGATTGCCACCCGGCCCGGGAAGGGCTCCACCTTCAGGATAAAGCTGCCGCTCACCCTGGCCATCATAGAAGGCATGATGGTGCGGGTGGGAAAGAACGTGTACATCGTTCCGCTTCTCTCGATCGTGGAGTCGCTGCAGCCGCGCAAGGAGGACATACGGACCGTCAAGGAGAAAGGCGAGGTGGTGCAGGTGCGCAGCGAATACGTGTCGCTGGTGCGGCTGTACGAGCTTTTCGGGATAGAGCCCGAGTATAGAAATCCGTGGGAGTCGCTGGTGGTGATCGTTGAGGCCGCGGGTTCGCGCGTGGGCATGATGATCGACGAGCTCCTGGGCCAGCAGCAGATAGTCATCAAGAGCCTGGAGAACAACATCACGAAATCCCGCGCCGTCTCGGGAGCGGCGATACTCGGCGACGGCCGCGTGGCGCTCATAATCGACATACACGGGCTCATCGAGGAGATATCCAGGTAGGAGGCCGGGAGCATGACCGTTATCAAACTGGGGGAGAACGTCGGGGTAAAGAGCGTCAGGTCGTTTCACCGGTCGCTTGTAAAGGCGTTCAGGGATGATGCCGACATCGTCATTGATTTTTCCGGGACGCGTCGGCTCGATCTTTCGATCGTTCAGGTGCTGATCGCCGCGGGAAGGGAGGCCCGCGCCGGATCGAAAACATTCCGCATGCGCGGTGCTTCGGAAACCGTAAGGCAACAGCTAGCCATTTGCGGACTGTCGCGCTGAGATTGAGTGAGAAGGAGGATGGCATGAAGCATATACTCGTGGTCGATGATTCCCCCAC
>JAGODA010000339.1 GCA_017998475.1 Spirochaetota bacterium
GTCAAGCTGACTAAAAATTCGAAGAACAGGCCGCTCCGTATCTGGGTGACGGCCGGATCGCATACCCTTCGCCCGGCGGACCGGCGCGACATGGAGATTCCGCTGCTGCCCAACGAGACGGCGGACTAGTATAAGGATTTCGCAAAGCGCTTTCCGGGAGGCGAGCGGTATCCCGGTTTTACCGGTTTCCTCGGCGCGCGCATGGCCGCGTGGTACGCCTACAGGATGGCCGGGGTAAAGGATCCGACAGAGGACCTGGACGTCATCGAACTCCACGACGCGTTCACCATTAGTGACGTGCAGACTTACGAAGACATCGGCATACGTCCCTACGGTGAGGGCCGCACCTACGTGGAGTCGGGCGACTGCTATCACACCAATCCTCATACCGGCAAGCCGGGCAAGCTGCCCTCAAATCTTTCAGGCGGGCTCATCGGCTGTATGCACGCCGTGGGTGCGACCGGAATCATGCAGACCTTCGAGATCGCCTGCCACCTGTGGGAGCGCTGGGCCGAGATGCACGGTGACGAGAAGCGCTGGAAGGAGTTCAATCGCCAGAAGCCGGCCGACTGGACCGACCTGCAGGTTAAGGGTGCGAAACGGGCGCTGGCGATCAGTCACGCGGGCGTCGGTTCGCACGTAACGGCGACGATCCTGATGGATCCCGACCATCTACTAAAGAAAGACGCCTGAGAGGAGAGTGGACCATGAGTATGTTTGGACAGGTTTACGTTAAAAACAACCAGTATAAAATAAAGGGCGATTTTCATCACATGACGCCCAACACGCCGATCCGCGACGCCGACAACGGCTGGAAGCTTCTCGGCATTACCAATCCGCGCGACATGACCTACATGCATTCCTACGGCGGGGAGGCCCCTTTCTTCGAGGCGCTCTCGCAGGGAAAGCTCCTGGCGACGCGCTGCGACAACCCGAAGTGCGAGTACAAGGGCTCCGTGTACCAGCCGTTCCGGATACACTGCCCCGACTGCCTTGGTAAAAACACCGTCATCGACATGACCGATATCGCGAAGAAATCGGCGAAGGTCCATACCTTCATGGTGTGCGAGCGTTCGGGCGCGTTCAATATCCTCGACAAGCCGATCAAATTCATCAACATAGAATTCGACGGCGTGGTGACGATACTCATGAGCTACCTTTCGCTCGGGGATCCGTCGATGGGGATGCGGGTGGTGCCCATATTCAGGAAACAGAGCCCCACCTACACCATTCTTGACCTTTCGTGGGTGCCGGCGGGAACAAAGGAAAACCAATTGCCGGAGGGATTTTCGTTCTAACGTCCCCGGGAAGGGGCGGATGAATGAGCGTGCAACGGGGGACGGCGAAATAAAGAGGGTGATTGGCAAGTCGCGTCGTCCCCCGGTCGTATACAATCCGGGTTTTCCCGGTGTATGCGGCGTGAAAAAAAACAGAAGCAGGGCACGGAGGAAGGTCATGTACGACTTCGGACTGACCGAGGAACAGAAGCTGCTCAGGCACAACGTCCGGGAGTTTGCCGAGCACGAGATCGCGCCCATGGCGCAGATTCTCGACGAGACGGAAAGCTTTTCAACCGACCTCACGAGGAAGATGGCGAACATGGGCCTTTTCGGCATCGTGGTGTCGGAGGAATACGGCGGGCCGCACATGGACTATCTCTCCTACTGCATCGCGGTGGAGGAGATATCAAGGGTGGACGGCTCGCACGGGGCGACGGTCGCGGCGGCCAATTCGCTGGGCATAGGCCCCATCTATTATTTCGGAAGCGAGGAGCAGAAGCGGGAATGGCTGCCGAAGCTCTGCCGGGGCGACATCCTGGCGTCGTTCGGTCTCACCGAGCCGGACGCGGGCTCGGACGCGGGCGCGAGCCGGACGAACGCGCGCCTGGAGAACGGCGAGTGGGTGATCAACGGAAGCAAGATCTTCATTACCAACTCGACCTCGGTGATGGCCGGCGTCTGCACCGTGCAGGCGATAACCGGAACGAGGCCGGACGGGAAGAAGGAGGTGTCGTGCATCCTGGTGCCCAACGGCACGCCGGGGTTCACGGCGAAGAAGATGAAGGGCAAGATGATGTGGCGCTCGTCGGACACGGGCGAGCTCTATTTCGACGACTGCCGCGTGCCCGAGGCGAACCTGCTCGGAAAGCGCGGCGAGGGTTTCCACCAGATGCTCTCCACGCTCGACAACGGCAGGCTGGCCATCGCCGCCATGGGGCTGGGGGGCGCGCAGGGGGCGTACGAGCTCGCGCTGAAGTACTCGAAGCAGCGCAGGCAGTTCGGGGTGCCGATCGCGACCTTCCAGGTTAACGCCTTCAAGCTCGCGGACATGGCCACCGAGATCGAGGCGGCGCGGAATTTATTGTACAAGGCCTGCCGCCTGAAAGATACCGGCCAGCCCTTCTCGAAGCACGCGGCGATGGCGAAGCTCTACTGCTCGGAGGTGATGGGCCGCGTGGTGGACGAGGCCGTGCAGCTGCACGGCGGGTACGGACTCATGCGCGAGTATAATGTCGAGCGCTTCTATCGCGATTACAAGCTCCTCACCATCGGCGAGGGGACGAGCGAGATACAGCGCACGGTGATATCGCGCGCGATCGGTTGTTACGCGTAAGGGGACGTAAACATATATAAATGGACGTGCCGCATAACCGGATATGCCGGGCTTTTCCCTTCGTTCGCGCGGGGTACGGCCCGGGATTTCCGGGGACTGCGGCAGGCCCTGACATCCGGGATCCTGAATGGAGAGGCTGGCGATGGAAGACTGTCTTTATTTACAACATCAGGAGGATTTACCATGTCGGATTTCAGGGAAATTACCATCGGCGGGCTGTTAAAGGAAACGGCCTCTAAGTATCCCGACAACCGGGCGCTGGTGTATCCGGAGTTCGGAATCAGCCAGAACTACCGCGATTTTTCGGCCTCGTGTGCCGCGGTGGCGAAGGGCTTTATGGCGCTCGGCGTGCGCAAGGGCGACCACGTTTCGGTGTGGACCACGAACGTGCCCCAGTGGGTCTATATGCAGTTCGGCCTGGGGATGATCGGCGCGGTGCTCGTTACGGTCAACACCAACTACAAGTCGCACGAGCTCGAATACATCCTGCGCCAGTCGGATTCGACCACGCTGGTGCTTATGGAAAAGTACCGCGACACCAACTACTACGATACGGCAAACGAGGTCATACCCGAGCTCGCCGCGCAGCAGCCCGGAAAGATCTCCTCGGCGAAGCTTCCCGGCCTTAAAAACGTCGTCTACATCGGCGATCGCGCCTCCACCCCCGGGATGTTCTCCTTCGACCAGGTGGTGAAGATGGGCGAGGCCGTCTCCGACGCCGCGCTCGAGGAGCGCATGAACTCGTGCGACAGCCACGACGTGATCAACATGCAGTATACCTCCGGCACGACCGGTTTCCCCAAGGGCGTCATGCTCACCCATTACAACATCGTCAACAACGCGCGAATGGTCGGCGACGTGATGGGTCTTTCGGAGAAGGACAGCCTGCTCATACATGTGCCGCTCTTCCACTGTTTCGGCTGCGTGATGAGCACGCTCAACAGCGTCTACCACGGCTCGACGATGGTGGTGATGGAGGCCTTCGATCCGCTGGCCTCGCTGAAGGCCATACACGCGGAAAGGTGCACGGC
>JAGODA010000025.1 GCA_017998475.1 Spirochaetota bacterium
TCGGTATTTTTCGTCATCGCCATATTCGTCGTGTTCTTCGTCAACGAGAAGCGCGGCCGCGCCGCGGCCCTCGAGCACGAAGGCGAGTGATGGATATATCCGTCCTGGGCGTGTCGGGGAGCCCGGTTAAAAACGGCAACGTCGAGACCTTCATGCGCTCCCTGCTCGACGAGGCCGGGCGCCGCGGGGCCTCGGTCGATGCCGCCTACCTGTCGCGGCTCGAGGTGCGTGACTGCGTACACTGCAATTTCTGCCTGCGGAAGCAGGAGCCGGGACGCTATTGCTCCATACGGGACGACGCCCAGGCGCTTTTCGAGAAGGCGGAGCGCGCCGACATACTCCTGCTCGCAAGCCCTGTATATTTCATGCGCACGAGCGGCCGCATGGCCTCGTTTCTGGACCGCATGCGCGTTTTCGTGTTCGGAAACCTTGCGCGCGGGAGAATGCGCGACAAGGTCGGCGTGAGCGCCGCCGTCGCCTGGGCGCGCCACGGCGGATTCGAGACCGCGCACCTGTCGCATCTCTACGCATTTCTCACACTCGAGATGATACCGGCAAGCGCGCACGATTCCATAAGCCCGCTCGGAGCCTCGGCCGTGGCGAGCGAATCCGGTGCCGGTTCCTTCGACCCGGATGTGCGCCTGGGCGCGGAGCGCGACCTCGCGGGCATCGAATCGGGCCTGGCGATCGTCGCGCGCGCGATGGAGCTCGCCGCGGTGATGAAGCGCGGAATGTGCTAGGGCCCGCCCGGCAAGGAAGGACCGATGAAAATCACACTGCCATACGGGCGAACGGGGCTCGAACTCGAGCTTCCCGACTCTGTCCACGTTATACGGGGCCCGTCGGAAACCCCGCTCGATGAACCGGCCGAGGCGGTCGCCCGGGCGCTTGAGACGCCGATCGATTCCTCGCCGCTTCGCTCGCTGGTGCGCCCGGACCACCGTGTCGCGATCGTCCATTCCGACATCACGCGCGCCACGCCGAACGCCCTGCTCCTGCCGCCGCTCCTTGCCGCGCTCGAGCGGGCCGGCGTGAATGACGCGAATATCACGCTTATAAACGCCACCGGAATGCACCGCGTCCAGACGGATGAGGAACTGAGCGCCATGCTGGGCGAGGCGGTGGCGCGGCGTTATCGCCGTGTGCAGCACGACGCGCGCGACGCGTCCATGCTCGCGCGCGTCGGAAGGACTTCCTCCGGAAACGATCTCGCGGTCAACCGGGCATGGGTTGAGGCCGATTTTCGCATCGCCACCGGATTCATCGAGCCGCACTTTTTCGCCGGGTACAGCGGGGGGCCGAAGGCCGTATTGCCCGGTATCGCCGGCGAGTCGAGCATACTGTACAACCACCGCGCGTCGAACATCGACCACCCGCGCGCCACCTGGGGAGTCACCGACGGCAATCCGGTGTGGGAGGAGATGGCGGAGGCCGCGCGGCTCGCGCGCACGGACTTTCTTGTTAACGTGACGCTCGACGCGGAGAAACGCGTTACGGGGGTGTTCGCGGGCGATCCGGCCTCGGCCCACCGCGCGGGGTGCGCGCACGTTCGAAGCTTCGCGATGGCCGCGGTCGACGCGCCCTTCGACATCGTGATCGCCTCGAACAGCGGCTATCCGCTCGACCAGAACCTCTACCAGGCGGTAAAGGGCATGAGCGCCGCCGCCGGCATAACGGCATACGGCGGCTCGATCATCCTGGCGGCCGCCTGCGAGGAGGGTCTGCCGCGGGGAAGCTGTTACGAGGACCTGCTCTCGCGCTTCCGCGACCCCGACTCGTTTCTCGCGGCGCTGGAGAGCGGCGCCGTCTCCGAGGCCGAGCAGTGGCAGGTGCAGGTGCAGGCGAAGATTCTTTCAAAAAACGAGGTGTACCTTTACAGCGACGGCGTCGGCGCCGCCGACGCCGAGCGCGCGATGCTCCGGCACTCGGCGGACATTCCCGCGACGCTCGCGGCGCTTCTGCGGCGTTACGGTCCGCGCTCGAGCGTCGCCGTCCTTCCCGACGGGCCGCAGTGCATCCCGTATATAAAGTAGCCCGGCGCGCGGGCCATCAGCTTTCATAAGTCCGCCGTACGCCGGGCATGCCCCGCGGCAACCGCCGCAAGGCCGTCCCTAGAACATCAGGTATCCGTATACCAGGAGCAGCTGTCCGGCAAGGTAGGTGCTCATGGTGTAGACGCGCTCGTTCGGGATCTCGCGCGCGAACTTGTTGTAGGCGTTGATGATGTCCGAGATCATGAAGACGAAGGCCCCGGCCATGGCAGTGAGCACGCCGGCGAGCGTGGCCGTTCCCATCGGCAGCACCGTGACCGCGCCCATCACCACGAAGATGACGGTGTAGGCGAGTATCGCCTTCTTCATCGCGCCTGCGTGCGGGCCGATAAGGCGATAGCCGAACGCGCCCGTGGCGGCATAGGGTATGAGGAAGAGCCACGCGGCGGCGGGAAAGTTTTCCATCCCGGGAACATACGACGCGAAGACGACGATGTAGAACACGTGCCCCAGGAGAAAGGCGACGAGTCCCGGTCGGAAATAACGCCTGGTCTTCTGTGGATCGGGGATCATGAGAAATATATCGCCCAGCCAGCCGAAACCGATTGCCGCCAGCATGAACGCGTTCGGCGTTTCCGCCGCGGAAAGGTAGTAGAGCGCGAGCGCGGGCATAAGGAGCGGCTTTATGTAGTAGCGCCCCGGCATGAACTTGAATCCCTCGCTTATAACATGCGTCCCCGCGAGAAGAATGAAAATGACGAGCGGAATCGTCGGTGTCATTGTGGCTCCTCCGTGGTGCGGAAATCTGACGTCCCGTCCATTAAGGGCCCGGGCTTCAGGATTTCGCAATAACTTTACGCCCCCGCCCTCAGCCAGCGGACCCCGTACGGTTCGATCGCGATCGCGAGCGACCCGCCTTCACCGCCGAACGCGGAGCCGTCCAGTATGTCGGTCCACCGCGCCTCCGGAAGGCCCGCCTCGCCGGTATTCAGGCGGAGCTCGCGCGGGCGGCCCGTCACGTTGGTCGCCGCGAGGAGGCGGGCGGAGCCGTCCGCGGCCGAACGAAGCAGGACGAACAGGCCGCTGTCCGCGTCGAGTACCCGCTGGGGCGCATTAGGATGGAAGCATTTCTCGCCGGAGCGGGCGAGCAGCATCGCCCTCATTCCGCCGAACACTCGCGCCGTTCTGCTCGAAGAATCATCCAGGGAGCGCAGCAGGTCGTTTTTGCCCAGCGTCGCCCGGTTGATGGCGCGGCGGTCGCGCTCCTCGAGGAATGTGCGCGTATCATTTTCGGATCCGAGCAGCCCGTGGAGGTAGATGCCGGGAACCCCCATCAGCGCGAGCGCTATGGAGCGCGATGCGAGATAACGCCGCACCCTGAGTCCTTCGTCCTCGTCGGCGCGATCGCGATTGATCGCGCTCCACCAGGTTATATTGAGTTCATACGGGCTTACGGTCCCGTCCACCTCCGTGCGGTAGGAAATATGCCCGCCGTTGTCGAGCACGCGCGCGGCCATTCCGTTGATCTCTTCCATGGAGAGTATTCCGCGCGCCGCCATCACGCCGATGCCGTCGTGACTGTCAAGAAAGTTGAAGTACGTCGCGCGATCGGATACATGATCGAGGGTGCCGGCCCACACCGAGAGGGTCGTCGCGTCCCCTGTCTGGAAGGCGTGCAGGACGAGCGGTGGCAGGGCGAAATTATACACCATCTGCGCCTCGTCGGTCCCGTTCCCGAAATAGCGGATGTTGTCGGTGTGCGGAACGTTCGTTTCGGTGACGAGCGCCACGTGGGGAGCCACAGCATCGAGGATGGTGCGCATCAGCCGTATAACCGTGTGCGTTTCTTCAAGGTGCGCGCCGGTGGTTCCGAGTTCGTCCCATAGGTAGGTTACGGCGTCCAGCCGCACCAGGTCGGCCCCGTGCCGGACATAGAAGAGGAGGATACCGATCATCATGAGCAGCACCCTGGGATTCTGGAAATTGAGGTCCACCTGGTCCGGGCTGAACGTTGTCCATACCAGCCTGCGACCGTTGAGGGTGTCGAAGGGGGTGAGCACCTCGGAGGTGCGGGGCCTGAAGAGAATGCGCAGGTGGTCGTCGGAGACGGCCTCCCTGGTGCTGAACACCGTGAAAAAATCGATATAGTCCGGATTCTGGTCCAGAAACTCCCGGAACCAGCGGCTCTGCGAGGATATGTGGTTAAAGACCCCGTCGAACATCAGCTTGAATTCGCGCCGCAGAAACGACACGAGGTTCCAGTCCCCGATTGCCGGATCGACCTGTTCGAAATCCATCACCGAAAATCCGCGGTCCGACGACGACGGGAAGAAGGGCAGCAGGTGGATCGTGCTGAAAAGCCCGCGCAGTCCGCTCCTGGCGAACTCGGCCAGCGTAAGGAGCGGGGGCCTGTTCGGCTCGCGGACCATATCGCCGTAGGCGATAAGGACCGCGTCACGTTCGGTAAATCGCCCGGCGGGATCGAAATTTCCGTCCATCTCGATCATGGCGGCGGTTTTGTGCGCGTAATAGACGCGCATCATGCGGTCGATTTCTGAAAGTGCGTAAGCGGCGCGTTCCTCCCCGTAGAGCGATACGAGTTTTTTATAGATGTCGAGGCGGACCTCGTCGGGAGGATAGTACCCCGGCCGGGTGTAGTCCGGCTGGTTTGTATGGAGCTGAACGGCGGTGGCGTAGTCGGTGCTCTGTTTCACGTTTCTCCTCCGATCATTACCGGTCATGCCGCCTGCAATCATCGACGAGTACGGCACCGGCCGGGCGGCATAATTCCCACTATCATCTTTAAAGATCCATAGACAGCTTTTTTTGATGAATCAGGAGATTCTCCGCGCGCGATTAATACTTGCCCGCTCCCGCGGAAACGGATACCGTATGTGGGACACCGAAAGCCGGTTGTGCCTTCGACCGGCAAAAGGAGCGCCCATGATAGACGCCGGCCAGCGGCGCTACATCCTCGATCGGGCCTACGTTTCCGAGCACAGCCCGGAGCTCATGACGATCGTGTCCGGCGGAGAGGCCCATCTCTTCGACGAGTTCATCGTATACGCGGGCGACGGCTGGGTCGTCGTCAACGGGTACCCGCTGGAGGATTCTTCCGGTTCCGACCGCCTGGAGGCGATCGTGGACCGGGTGTGCGGTAGATTCCGGCCGCGCTATCTGTGGGTGGTGGCCCCGCGCGTTCCCGACGGCCTGCAGACAAGGGTGTGCGAGCGCGAAACCGACGAGTATTACCGGCTTGACCTGGAAGCCTTCCACCCGCCGCGGCGGCTCATGCGCGAGGCCGAAAGGGCCGCCGAAAGGCTTGTCGTGGAACACGCGCGCGAAATGGGTCCCGATCACGCGACCATGACGGTCGAGTTCATCCGTCACGTCGATCCGCACGAACGCGTTACGGGGCTGTACCGCGCGATGCCCGAATTCGTGCGCCGGTCACAGGACGCGCTGGTGCTGAACGCGCGAACACCCCAGGGGCGCCTGGCCGCGTATTACGTGATGGACATGGCGCCCGCGAACTTCGCGAGCTATGTGGTGGGCTGTCACTCCCGGACGGTCCGGGCCCCCCACGCCTCCGACCTCCTGTTCCTCGAAATGGTGGCCGCCGCGCGCGGCGCGGGGAAGCGCTACATAGACCTGGGCCTGGGCGTTCACGACGGCATCCGGCGTTTCAAGACCAAATGGGGCGCCGAGGTATTCATGCCGTATGAGATGTGCGAAATCCTTATGCCGGACAGGGCGCGATGCATGCCGCCGAATTCGTATTCCGCCGTGCCCGAAAGGAAGCGCCGGGGATTGCGTTCGATTGTCGACGTTCTGCGTTCCGCGCTCGGGCGTAACGATGAATACCGTATGCTCTGGGAGCTCCGCAGGGGTGATGTCAACAACCTGCTCGCAGGAACGTCACATTTCTTCTGTCGTTCGTACCGCCGCTCTTTCGAACGCATTCTCGCCGGTGTCGACCGGGTCCTCTTCGAGGGGCCGCTCGGCGAGGAGAGCATGCGGAGGGTCCGCGAAAGCGGACTGGACGCCTCGGCCGGATCCCGGCTTTTCGATGCGCTCGATCCGGCTACGCGTTCAAAGATCGGTCGGGAATTCGCGCCGCGCGGTTTGCGCACGGCGATGCATGCCGGGCTCGCGCCGAATATACGCGCACTGATAGAGGATGAAATATGCAGGGAACGTCTGGAAGGCATGAAACCATGGCTGGCGTATTTCGCGATGTGGACCGAATTCATCCAGCGAAGGGGATGGGACCATGTAATGGATATGGAGGCCCATGAGGAGGCGGAGCGATTGGGTAAGGAAATCATTTATCTCGAGCGCATCGAAGAGCAGATCGAGGCGATGGAAGGCATTCCTTTCGACGCGATCGTCAATTTTCTTCGGAGGATAGACGACTGGGAGGTAATAATACGTGAGCACTCCGGGCGCTTCCTCCGGGGTGACCTTGACGGCGTTCTCGGGGTGGTCGGTCGGTTCCCGACCCGCTGTGAGTCCATAATCGACTGCCGCGATCCGGTGTTTTTCGAACGCATGACGCCGTACATAGAGAGAGGCGGCGCCGCGGTGCTGGTGGGAACGAGCCATATCCCGGGGCTTATCCTGAGGCTCGAGGAGGCCGGCTGGTCGGTGCGGCCGGTGGGCCGATGATCTGGCCGTGGCGGCGCGCCCGCCTGCGGGCCGGGGCGTATCTTCCGGAGCACCTGACGGACTATGTTCTCGCCGTTACCGGAGGCGGGGCCGGTCTGATCGACGGGCACCTGTGGTACGACCGTGGCGACACCCTGGTCCTCGTCGGCTACCCGCTCGACCGAAACTTCGACGCCGCGCGCCTGGCGGGGGTCGTTCGGAGGGCGCTTCTTTACCACCGGCCCATGTACCTCTCGCTCATCGCGCCCGAGCTCCCCGCCCTCCCGTTCGAGGCCCTGGAGCGCGGCAGCGACCGGTACTTTCGCCTGGACCTCTCCGCATCCGCCGTCAACCAGAAGACCCGTAACATGATTGCCCGCGCTTCGCGCGAGCTCGTCCTCTCCGAACGCCGTGCGCTCGGCCCCGAGCACCGCGCGCTCATCACATCCTTCCTGGATAGAGCGCGCGCCGACGCGGCCATGCGCGGTATTTATGAAAGCATGCCCCGATACGTGGAGCGATCAGGATCGTCGCTGGTGCTCGACGCGCGCGACGCCGCCGGGCGGCTTGTCGCTTTCGACGTGGCCGACATCGGTGACGGCGGCAACGCCTTCTACATGTTCAATGTCCGCTCGGGCGTCACCGACGTACCCGGCGCGTCGGACCTCCTGATGTACGAACTCATTCGAAGGGCAAGGGCCTCGGAGGCGCGCTATTTAAACCTGGGACTCGGTATAAACGGGGGGATCGAGTTCTTCAAGCGAAAGTGGGGGGGAGAGCCTTTCGTGGACCACGCATACGGCCTTTACTCCACCGGCGGCGGGCCGGTCATCGACCGTGTATACGCCCGCTGACGGCGGCGGGATCCGGCGGAAAATCCTCAGGCCTTTTTAAGAGCGTCGATGATTTTCTTGAAGTGCCGTTCCGTCGCGCGGATGATTTCCTCGGACGCGACGTCGTCGTGATATTTCATGTCGGCCTCCGCTGTGGAGTATCTGTCCTTCCGGTCCATCATATCCGGCCACTCCGATACAGTCAGAGCATAGCTCCCGTCCGGAAGTCTTTCCACTTTATTAATCGGCAGAAGGGGGGAAATCATAATTGACAAATAGTCGTCCAATATTATTTTACAACATATATTCAGCAATAATGATATATAAAAACTCATATAGTGTACTTTAAATGAACACAATGGGCGGCGTGTTTATAATCAGGCGCCCGGGCGCCCCGCCGTCCGGCATATCGCATACAACTTTTACGAACCCAGGAGGACGCAATGGCACTCAATCCGCTGCTCGATTCACGTGATCTGCGCTTTACCCTCTTCGAACTGCTCGAGGTCGACAAACTGACCGCCCTGCCTAAATACGCCGATTTCGACCGCGCCATGTTCGAGGACGTCATCGATCTGGCCGAAAAGATCGCCGTGGAGCAGGTCTATTCCATCAGCGCCGAGTCGGAAAAACAGGGCGTTACATACGATCCGGCGACCAAAAAGGTCACCGTGCCCGACGGCTTCAAACCCGCGCTCAAGGCGTACAACGAGGCGGGCTTTATCGCCATACCCGAGGACCCGGCCATAGGGGGGATGGGAATGCCCGCCTGCGTCGCCATGGCGGCGAGCGAGCTCTTCACCGCGGCGAGCCTGGCCTTCACCACCTACCCCGGGCTCGCCCACGGGGCGGCGATGCTCGTCGAGAACTTCGGCACCGAGGAGCTCAAGAAGCTCTACATTCCGAAGATGTTCTCCGGGGAGTGGGGCGGCACCATGTGCCTCACCGAGCCCGAGGCCGGAAGCGACGTCGGCAACCTCAAGACCAAGGCCGTCAAGCAGCCCGACGGCTCGTACAAAATCACCGGCCAGAAGATATTCATCACCTCCGGCGACAACGACGTCTACTCGAACGTCATCCATCCGGTGCTGGCCCGTATCGAGGGCGACCCTCCCGGAACCAAGGGCATCTCGATATTCCTCGTCCCCAAGTACCGCGTCAATCCCGACGGGAGCCTGGGCGAGTTCAACGACGTTGCCTGCACCGGTATCGAGCACAAGATGGGCATACACGCGTCGGCCACCTGCTCGCTCTCCTTCGGCGACAACGGCCAGTGCGTCGGCTGGCTCCTCGGCAAGGAGCGCCAGGGCATGAAGATCATGTTCCAGATGATGAACGAGGCGCGCCTGGGGGTGGCCATGCAGGGCCTCGCGCTTTCCACCACCGCGTACATGCACGCGGTCACCTACGCGAAGAACCGGGTGCAGGGCGTGCACGTCACCCAGATGCTCAATCCCGACGCGCCGAAGGTCACCATCAGCCAGCACCCCGACGTGAAGCGCATGCTGCTGTGGATGAAGTCCCACGTGGAGGGCATGAGGATGCTCGTCTACTGTCTTGCGCATAACATAAACCTGATGCACGTGCTCGAGGGCGACGCCATGAAGGAGGCGCAGGGCCTCGTGGAGATCCTCATACCCATCTGCAAGGCGGGATGCACCGACAGCGCCCTGTACGTCACCTCCGAGGCCGTGCAGGTCTACGGCGGCTACGGCTACTGCTCGGACTATCCCGTAGAGCGTTATCTCCGCGACGCGAAGATAACCGCGATCTACGAGGGGACCAACGGCATCCAGTCCATGGACCTCACCATGCGCAAGATCCTCATGAACCCCGAGCAGTTCAATTTTACTATCTGGAAGAAGCGTGTGGCCGAGACCGTCGCGAAGGCCCGCGGGGTCGTGGAGGACAAATACGTCAACCTGGTGGAGAAGGGGATGGCGAAGCTCGACGAGGTCATCGAGGCGCTCAAGGCCGACATGGCCGGCGGGAAGTTCCTCAATCTCTTCGCCAGCGCGACGCCGCTCCAGCAGGCCATGTTCATGATGTCGCTGGCGTGGGTTCACCTGTGGAGCCTCACGCTCTGCGTCCCGAAGATGAAGTCGCTGGCGGGCGATGCGAAGGGCGAGGACCGCGAGAAGCTGTTGAACGAGAACGCCGAGGCCGCGTATTACTCGGGCAAGGTGCTCTCGTCGCAGTTCTACCTGGGCGCCGAGTTCCCGAAATTCTTCGGCAGGGCGGAGGCCATCCTCTTCGGCGAGACGGCGCCCGTCAAGGCGTCCGACGCCGTCTTTACCGGCGCGCCGCTCGAGTAGCAGGCACGTACGCATGTCTCATGACGGGCCGTTCCGCGGAAGCGGAACGGCCTTTTGCGTTGATTGCCGGAGAATCGTTTACGGCGTATCGATGCCCTGCGGGTAATCGGGAGGAGCCTTCCGGCTTCCGCGGCGCAATCAGCCACCCGCGGCCCTGTAGCGCTCCAGCGTCTCGTCGATCATCCGGTCGATATATCGTGAAAAGTCCCCTACCTCCAGCGTGACCCTGCTGAGCGACAGGGATACGATGCCGTGCAGCGTGCTCCACACGTACATCAGCCGGTAGTTGGCGTCCTCCGGATCGAGCCCGCGGCCGCGGTTCGCGATCTCCCGCAGCACCCGCTCCGCGAGCTCGGCCGAGCGCAGCGCCGTCAGGTTCTGGGATTCGGCGAGTTTCTCGTGCCGCGTCCCGACGTAGTCCGCGTATTTCGGCGTGCCCATGCTGAACATGATGGAGTACAGGTGCGGGTTCTCGATGCCGTAGTCGATATACGCGCGCGCCATGGCGCGCAGGCGCGCGAAGGGGTCGTCCGTCGCCGAATACGCCTCCTGAAAGCGATGGAACAGTATTTCGAATCCCTTCGTGACGATCAAAAGGTAAAGCTCGTCCTTGTCGGTGAAGTAGTTGTAGATGGTTTTCGCGGCCACGCCGAGGCGCGAGCCGAGCCGGCGCATGCTGAAATCGGAATAACCCACCTCGTTGATGAGGGCGGCTGCCTCCATGATGATATTTTCCCTGATGGAGCTGACCACCTCGGGGGGCGCTGGTATTTTAGGCATGATGATTCGCTATCGCTTTCCGGTTTAAATCCGATACTCCGTTAGGATAACGACGGGCCGCTTTTTGTTCAAGTGTAATTCTCCGGCCGGGGAGCGCCGCGCTCTCGATGAGCACTATTTTATATTGACAACGCCGGCGTACGGGATATAGTACGTTAAAGTAACGCTTGTTACCTTTATTTTCACCGCGAGGGGGACGGCCATGCGCACAAGAAAGGTGATACTCCGCAGATGCGACGAATACAATCCGAAGCTGATCCAGGGCATAATAAAGGAGGCGATGGAGGAGCTCGGCGAAAAGCCGAAAGGCAGAATCCTCATTAAGCCGAACGTCGTGACCGCCAACAAGCAATACATATTCGATTCATACACGAACCGCAACGTGACCGAAGCGATGGTCAACGTGCTCCGCGAATCGTACGGGGCCGGCGGAAACATCACCATCGGCGAATCCGGAGGCATCGGCCTGCCCACGCGGCTTTTCTTCGCCGAGTCGGACTACGACAAATTATCCAAAAGGCTCAACGTGCCGCTGGTGGACCTCAACGAAGAGGAGCTGCGCACCGTAACTCTTAAAAAGGCAAAGTGGCACAAGACAATGCTGATGGCCAAGTCCCTGTACGAGGCGGAGTATAAGATATGGATGCCCAAGCTAAAGTTCCACATCGTGGTGGACATCACCAACGCCCTCAAACTCAACATCGGCATCCTCTCTCATAAAGAACGCTTTCTCTATCACGACGACCGCCTGCACGAAAAGATCGTTGACCTGCTCGAGCCGGGATATCCGGACCTGGTGGTGACCGACGCCATCACCGTGGGGCGCGGCTTCGAGTCGAGTCCCTTCCCGCACCACCTGGGCGCCATCATGATTTCGAACGATCCGCTGGCCGCCGACGTCGTCGCCGCGAAGGTGATGAACTACGAACCCGAGTCGGTCATATACCTGCGCGAGGCGCGCGACCGCGGGTACGGCTCGCTCGACATGAACGATATCGTCATCTCCGGCGACGTCGGCTGGGAGGAGCTGGCCGCGCGGATGAAGGGCGTGGACTCCCCGTTCCAGGATCTCCAGAAGCTCGACACGCCCATACGGTTCTACGAGGGCGCCAATAAAAACACCGGCAACATCTGCTACGGCGGCTGTATCTGTTCGATAAAGGGGGTGATGGGAACGGCCGACCGCCGTTACGAGGGCAATCTGAAAAACGCGAAGAAAGGCGCCATCGTGATGGGCTATTACAAGGGGGACGTGGTGCATCCGGGAGAGCCCGTAATCATGGTTGGCACCTGCGCCGGAGTTGATGGCAAACTGGAGGCCGGGAAGGTCGTCCATATAAAGGGCTGCCCCGTGAAGGTCGCGGACCTCATGATCTTCGGCCTGCGGCATTTGAAGATGAAGAGCCCCGCCTGGGACATGAGGAACCTCGTGCTGTTGATCTATTATTCAATGATCAAGGCGTTCATGCAGATCACCGTTCCGCTGAGGAGCAGGGCGAAGATCCACCGGCACGCCTGATTCCGTGGCGATGCCCGGGCGGTAATCGCGCGGGCTCGTCGTGGGGGGGGGCGGCCGCGGTAAACCGTAATCATGAAACTACGGCCGCGGCCTCCGTCCGTTTTCCGGTCCGGGCGCTCCCACGCGGTGATGACGCGTACGCCCGGCCCGATCGGTGTATACATCACCCCCTCACTTTTTGATACCTGTATAATAAAATTTGACTTGTCACCCCGCGCTCCATTTGCAATCGTTCCCGAACCGCGCGGGCCGCGACGCGAAAATAGTGCGCAGACGCCCCGATACGGTGCTATACTGGATGCCGTTCCCCTCGATCCGGCGGGAATACCGATCCGAATACTTCAGGAGTAAACGATGGCCTCACAACCGACCGTGGACATACGCGATATCCATTTTATCCTTTTCGAACTGCTCGACATGGAGGAGCTCGGCCGCTTTCCCGCCTTCTCCGGACTTTCGCGCGCCGAGTGCGAGGAGTCGCTGCGCCTCGCCTCGCGCATCTCGAACGACATCCTCTACGACGCCAACCGCGAGGCCGACCGTGTCGGTATCGGCTACGATCCGGCGACGAAGGAGGTGCGCATTCCCGCCGGAATGAAGAAGGCGCTTGCGGCCTATTACGACGCCGGATTTCTGAGAATATCCGATTCCCACGACGAGGGCGGAATGGGGATGCCCGAAACGATCGCCTTCGCGTGCAACGAGATCTTCACCGCGGCGAGCCTGTCCTTTTTCACCTACCCCATCCTGGGGCACGGGAACGCGACCCTGCTGCGCAATTTCGGCACCGACGAACAGCGCACCCTCTACATGGAGAACATCCTCTCGGGCCGCTGGGGCGGGAGCATGTGCCTCACCGAGCCGGGCGCCGGCAGCGATGTCGGGGCGCTCCGCACCAGGGCGACGCGCCTTCCCGACGGAAGCTACCGGATCACCGGACAGAAGATTTTTATCTCCAGCGGCGACGGCGACCTGTATGAAAACATAATTCATTTCGTGCTCGCGCGCATCGAGGGCGACCCGGAGGGGACGAAGGGCATATCGCTTTTCATCGTTCCCAAGTACCCGGTGCGCGCGGACGGCTCGTTCGGTCCGCTGAACGACGTGGTCTGCACGGGGATCGAACACAAGATGGGTCTGCACGGCTCGGCCACCTGCGCCATGAGCTTCGGCGAGAACGGAGGCTGCGTCGGGCACCTGCTCGGCCGCGAGCGGGAGGGCATGCGCATGATGTTTCACATGATCAACGAGGCGCGCCTGGCCGTGGCCCGTCAGGGCCTCGCGGTGGGCTCATCGGCCTACCTCCACGCGCTCGCCTACGCCCGCGAGCGTCTGCAGGGCTCCGACCCGGCCGATCCCTCCGCGAAGGGGCAGGTACCCATCATCCGTCACCCGGACGTGCGGCGGATGCTGCTTCGCATGCGCTCGTACGTGGAGGGAATGCGGATGCTCGCCTATTATACGGCGTTGCAGATCGACACCGCGCGGCACGCGACGGGAAGCGAGGCCGCGGAGGCCGGTTCGCTCGTCGATTTCCTCATCCCCATCTGCAAGGCGGGATGCACCGATACCGGGGTGCTGGTCACATCCGAGGCCGTGCAGGTGCATGGCGGCTATGGCTTCTGCGCGGACTACGCCGTGGAACAGCTTTACCGCGACGTGCGCATCACGCCCATCTGGGAGGGTACAAACGCCATACAGTCGCTCGACCTGGTCATGCGCAAGATGCTGCTCGATCCGGGGCAGAGGATGTACGCGCTGTGGAGGGGGCGCGTCATGCGCACCGTCGAGGAGTGCCGCTCCCGTGTCGATGAAAAATACGTGTCGATCGTGGAGCGGGCCGTTACGGCGCTCGACGGGGCCGTCGCCGCCATGAAGGCGAGGTACGAGTCGCGCGATACGCTCCAGGTGTACGCCGACGCGACGGTGCTCCAGCAGGCCTTTTTCATGGCGAGCCTGGCCTGGATGCACCTGTGGGGCCTCGCCAGGGTGACCGGGCTGCTCGGAGCGGACGCGGCGGGCGGTTCCTCCGGCGCGGAGGAGGACGCGGAAAAATCATTCTACCTGGGCCGCGCGCTCGCGTCTCGATTCTATCTGGGCGCCGAGTTTCCGCTGTTCTTCGGCAGGATCGATTCGGTGATGGCGGGAGAGCGGGCGGTAGTGGAGTGCGCGCCGGGGCTGTTCAGCGGCGCGTAGACGATGTCCCGGAAATAGAACCGTCCGGAATGAATGGGGAAAACCGGCCGCGCGACGGATCTAGAATTTCGACAGTACCGGCTGCGTGTAGTTGAACGCGATCGAGAAGAGCTGCCAGCCGAAATAGCCGATCAGCACCACCAGGAGCACCATCAGCCCCACCTGCATGCGGTTGATGTACTTCTCGGGGAAGGCCTTGCCCATTCGGTGAAGAACGTGCGCGATGAAGATGAGGTATCCTCCCAGGCCGGCGCATCCCCCGACAATAAAGAGCATCTTGATCGAAGGTGTGATTTCCGTGAACACCGACATGTCAATGAAGAGCTTGAACCCAATTATCCACCATATTATGATGCCGGGATTGGTTATCGCGATGCTGAAGCCCGTCAGAAAGGAGAAGCGCTTTTTGTACACGAGCGGAGAGTCTTCGGGGTGGCACACGTGGCGGTATTCCTGGTAGGAGCGATACAATAGAAACGAAAGCACCAGTATGCCGAGCGAATAGATGATGATCTGCGACTGTTTGAGCACCAGAAAGTGCCCGATCCCGAAGAGAGTGAGCGTTCCGTAGATGAAGTCCGACGTTACCGATCCCGCCGCGACGGCCAGGGCCGGCAGAAGATGTCCGTTAATTGCCTTCTTGGCGACGTCGACCTGCACGGCGCCGACGGGAATTGCCGAGAGGAAGCCCAGGAACATGCTGAATCCGATCAGCACCGCGAATTTTGAATAGATGACCCAGTTCATGGCGCAATTCGCCTTTGTATCTTTTATTGGATGCCTTTGTCAAATAAAATTACACAATTTAACGGCCGCCTGATAATGACTTCGCGTGGATATATGAAGCAATCCTTTTCGTTGGATTGTAACCGCCGGACTTTCACGCTATTGGAGTCAATCACGGCGAGTGAGTGACAAATATATGCAGTGATTTTGCTGATTTTTTAAATAAAACGGGGGATGCGCCCGGCATGAACATACGACGATGTTGTACGGTCACGGTAATACCGCTCGCACTCTGCGGGCTGCTTGCCGTTTCCGCTCCGCCGGAGGCGGAGAAATTCGACGAGAAGGCGTGGAGGTCGAAAGTGCTCGGCGTCGAGCCCGCGCTGCTCAGCGCGCCGAACATCGAGAATGGCCGTTACCTGAATCCGTGGATGCCCATGGAGCACGCGGGTTTTTCCAGGATGATAAAGTGGCGTCTCACCCGAAAAGCGGAGTATACCGACGAGGAAAAGACCCACCTTCCGGCCGTGCTGAACGACGCGCCCGGCAGGATCGCCGGCCTGAACGGCGGCGATTTCATCCTGTGGATAGGTCACGCGAGCTTTCTCATTCGCGCCGGCGGCGAGTACTGGTTGACCGATCCGATCTTCTCGAAGCGGGCGCTTCTCCCGGCGCGGAAGACTCCGCCGGGCATGAGCGCGCGCGAGGTGAACGGCCTTGGCGGGAAGCTCAACGTCATCATCTCGCACAACCACTATGACCACCTGGATGTCGCCAGCGTACGGGAGCTCCGCGATGACGCGCGCTTCTTCGTGCCGAAGGGGCTCGGGGAATTCATCCGTTCGCTCGGAAAGAAAGACGTCGTCGAGATGGACTGGTGGGAAGAGCGCGACCTCGGCGGCGGGAGGAAGATGGTGTGCCTTCCGATGCAGCACTGGTCGCTCCGCATCGGCCAGGGGCGCAACACCACGCTGTGGGCGAGCTTCCTCATCATCACCCCCGAGCGGAAGGTCTACTTCGCGGGCGACAGCGGTTACTTTATCGGATACCGCGAGATCGGGCATCGCTGGCCGGATATCGATTATGTGCTCATGCCCGTCACCGCCTACCATCCACGCTGGTTCATGCACTACGCGCACATGAACGCCGACGAGGCTCTCGACGCCTTCGCCGATCTGGGCGCGCGGCACTTCATCCCGACCCAGTGGGGGACCTTCCATCTTGGCGACGAGCCGCCCGGCTATCCCGCGCTCGATCTGCGCAGAAAAATTCGCGAGCGGAGTCTGGACGCATCACGCTTCCACATCATAGACATCGGCGGGATCGTGGAGATGCGGTGAAGGCGCGGATGGCGCGGGGAATGGAAGGCGCGCAAACGTTTGCGCGCCTTCCATTCCCCGCGCCGACGGGATATGAGCTACATCGTCGCCTTCGCGCCCGCGTAGAACGAGCGCCCGGCGGTCCGGTAGCCCGCCACGTTCTGGTAGTCCGCGTCGGTGAGGTTTTCGACGCGCCCGAAGACCTGGATGTTCTTCGTGATCCAGTACGAGGCGTACAGGTCCAGCCGGTGGTAGTCGTCGAGCGTCACGTCGTACTCAGTAAACATGGCGTCGAGCCATACGTCATCGCGTTTGCCGCCGTAGGTGTACGAGAGGTTGAGATTCCCACCGGGCAGGAAGGCCCAGTTCAGGTTGGCCCCGGCCTGGTATTTCGGCCGGCGCGGAAGCTCCTTGTCGGTCTTCTTGTTCTCGGTATCCAGAACCGTGAAGCTCGCGACGAGCGAGAGGGTTTTGAGCGGCTTCACCGTAAGGGCCGACTCAACACCCTTCACCGTTACGCGGCCGATATTGACGGTCTGCATTCCGCTCGATCCGAACATATCCTCGTACTTCGAATCGAAATAGGTAACCTCGAGCACCAGCATATCCCCGGACACGGGCTGCTCGATACCCGCCTCCCAGCTTGTGCTGGTCTCCGGGTCGAGGTCCTCGTTCCCGTACGACGGATCGTAGAGCTGCGAGATCGACGGCGCCTTGAAGCCGGTGCCATAGAGCGCCTTGAGGCGTGTGCCGGTGTACGGCATCACGAACGAGCTGTTGGCCTGCCATGTGAAATGTGAACCGAATTCCTGATGGTCGTCCACGCGCACGCCGCCGGTGGTGAACCAGCGCTCG
>JAGODA010000340.1 GCA_017998475.1 Spirochaetota bacterium
TCCTGGAACTTCTTGAACTCCAGAAGCCGCTGCACGAGCTCGGGCGGGAGCGGCGGGACGAAATACTCGTCCTCCATCTCTCCACCGGGTAAAAGCGCGCGGGACTTGTAATAGAGGAGTTCGGACGCCATCACGATGAAATCGGACGCCACCTGGACGTTCATCCGGTCCATCAATTTAAGGTAAGCGATGTATTGCTCGGTGATGCTGGAAATCGAAACGTCCGTAATCTCGATGCGGGCCTTTTTAATCAGGTTCCACAGCAGATCGAGCGGCCCGTCAAAGTTGTCGATGTGAATGACGGGACGGTCTGCTTCCTTCTCCGGGAGGGTGTCCTTTTCGTTTTCCTGCATGAGGGAAAAACCATCACCTCTTTATAATGACAGGCGGAGAGCATCCTCTCCGCCCTGTGATGAGTGCTTCGTCAAGCGGGGGTCCGGCGGCCGCAAAGGCGCGCCGGAATCGATTCAGGCCAGCGCCTTCTCGGCGGCCTTCTGTAGTCTTTCGGGGGGGAACGGCTTTACGACAAAATCCTTCACGCCGATCTTTATCGCCCGCGTGAGCAGGTTCTCCTGACCGAGAGCCGTGACCATGATGATCCTCGCCTTCGGATCGAGGGAAAGTATCTCTTCCGCGGCCTGGATCCCGTCTTTTTCCCTCATCGTGATGTCCATGGTAACCAGATCGGGCTTCATCTTTTTATAGAGTTCCACCGCCTGATTGCCGTTTTCGGCTTCGCCTATCACTTCGTGTCCCCTCGGAACCAGGGCGTCCTTCACGAGCGTCCTCATGAATTTCGCGTCATCAACAATAAGGATAGTAGCCATTTCCCCACTCCATATTCAAGACATTAGCGTCCACTATACTCTCGGCATTACAGTCTATAAACGACAGTTAAAGTGTTCAAGAAAAATTTACGATACCAGCGTAATTAATTCCGTCCGGCACGGAGCCTTGATGCCCGTATTTCGGTCGGTCAGGAGTGTTCCATGATCGTTTCGGCGATCCTGTACAGTGAAACCACCTGGTCGATGGCGCCGGACTGCACCGCCACCCTGTTCATCCCGTAGACGACGGAGGTGTCCTCGTCCTGGGCTATGGTATATCCGCCCTTTTTCTTTATCCTCCCTATGCCGTCCGCCCCGTCCCTGCCCATTCCCGTCATTATGACGGCCACGGAATCCCTTCCGTATGATTCCGCCACCGAATCGAACAGAACGTCGATCGACGGACGATGGCCCGAGACCTTGTCCCCCTGGAACACCCGGAGAACCCGCTCGCCGGCGCCCTGCTCTATCCTCATGTGTGAATGGCCCGGGGCGATATACCCGAAACCCGGACGCACCCGGTCTCCGTCTTCCGCCTCCTTAACGGTCAGGCCCGAATTCACGTTGAGCCTCTCGGCGAAGGCGCGCGTGAATCCCTCGGGCATGTGCTGCACGACCAGTACGGGCGAACCGAAATCGGAAGGCAGCTTCTGAAAAACCTGCAGGAGCGCCGAGGGACCTCCCGTCGAAGTGCCGATGGCTACTACCCTGTTGCCGGGCTCCTTTTTCCGGGGGGGCTCGGACTTCGGCGCCTCGGCTTCACGGTGTTCGGCCTGCGCTCCCGGGTGCAGCTTTACCTTCGATTTGTAGACGGACTTGACCTTGCGGATAAGGAGGTCCGCGATTTCCTCGACGGAAATTGAAAGGGCCGTCGAGGGCTTCGGAATGAAATCGACCGCCCCGTATTCCAGGGCGCGGAAGGTCGCCTCCGCGCCGTGCTGCGTCAGGACGCTCATCATGATTACCGGCTTGGGATTGGTCTCGATAATGGCGCGCAGGGCCTCCAGGCCGTCCATTATGGGCATCTCGATATCGAGCGTGATGACATCCGGATTCAGCGTCCCGTTTTTGAAGATGGCGGTCTTTCCGTTATTCGCAGTCCCTACGACCTCGATCTCGGGGTCCCGATGGAGTATGTCCGTAACGACCTTGCGGACGAGGGCTGAATCGTCGACTACCAGAACTTTTATCTTTTCCGGCATGGGCCCCTTATTTCAGTTTGTCCACGATCTTCTTCAGCGACTCCGTTTCGGGGAGCACCATGAGCTTGCCGATCACCCTGTCGTTCTGATAATAGAATTCGGTATCCATCACCAGGACGTAATCGTTGGATATGTTGTGCAGCACCAGAATCGAATCCAGGATGGACTGCATAAAATCATGCACTATGGTGGGCACCGTGGGCTTTATGGCTATGGCGGTCTTCTCGGAGATCACGTTGACCACAGACGAACCGACGATGTTGGTGACCTCCTTGAGGGCCGACTCCCCGTCCTCGTCGAGCTCGCGCGTCTTGCCGCTCTCGATACCGTACAACATGTCGATGAGTTCGAAACCCGCCTCCTCGGCCAGGCCGAAGAGTATGGTCCCCTTGATGTCGCCGACCAGCGGCATGTAAACGCCGATATAGATATTGTCGACCTCGCCGAAGGTTTCGGGCACCTTTTCCACCGGAAGGAGTTCGACCGTGGGGATGGACAGGTCGATCTGCTTGCCCAGTATCTTCGAAAGGGACTCGGCGGCGTTGGTGATGCCGACGTTTGCGAGCACCTGCACCCGCTCCATGTCCTCCTCGTCGATGCCGAGCGATTTCTTTATGTGGCCGTCGGGCCGGCCGCTCTCCACGGTGGCCTTGATGCTTTCCTTGAGTTCGTCCTTGAACGACCGAAGCACATCGCGCACTTTATCTTCGATAGCTGACTCGTCCCCGGCCGGCCGCGCGGGCGAGTCGGACGGTGGCGCCGCCGCGGATGCCGGCTTCACTGTCGGCGGGGGCGACTCCCTGCGTTCAAAGACGATATCTTCCTTGACAGGCTCCATCCGGGGCGGTGCGCTCTTCGCGGGTTCGGTACGCGACGGGGCCTCTTTCGCCTGAGGCGCGGCCTGCGGAGGCGTCTCCTTCCTGCCTGCCGGCTCGCGCGATTCGGCGGACGAGCGCGACAGATCGGCGATCTCCTTTACCTCCTCCACCTGCGCGGCCTTTTTTTCGATGACGCGCTGGCGCTGCATCCTCGAGAGCCGGTCCTGCTCGGATATCACCCTGTTGATCATGGAGGCGATATCCAGTATCAGACAGATGCTGCCGTCACCCAGAATAGAGGCTCCGGAAAGGCCTTCCACGGTGGCGTAATTCTGCTCCAGCGATTTTATAACGATTTCCTGTTTGCCCTCCAGGTGGTCCACGATGAGACCGATCTTGCGGTTTCCGTATCCCACGACGACCACCGGCACTTTGCGATCGTCCTCCACCCCGCTTTCGATACCGACGAACTCGTTGAGCCGGAGGAGCGAGAGTATCTCACCCCTCAGATTGATGACCTCGTGGCCCTCGATCGTGGTGATATCGCCGAACGAAATTTTTATCGTCTCGATTACATCGGAGAGCGGAATCGCGTAGAGTTCGTGTCGCACTTTGACCATGATGGCCGGAATGATCGCCAGCGTCAGCGGGAAGGAAAGCAGGAACCGCGTCCCCATTCCGGGCTCGGTCTCGATGCTTACATTGCCGTTAAGCTCGGAGACGATCTCCTTTACGACGTTCATGCCCACGCCGCGTCCGGAGATATCGGTC
>JAGODA010000341.1 GCA_017998475.1 Spirochaetota bacterium
GACAAGGCAACCCTTCCGGCCCTTATGGATTACTGGATCGGCGGCGTGGAGGTGTGCGGTGTACACGAACTTCTCGGAAACGCCCTTGTGATGAACGGCGAGAAGGAGCGCACGACCAACCTCCGTGGAGAGGAGCTCGCGGTGAAGGAGGAGTCCAATGCATGACAGAATGAAAATACTGGGCGGTGTAGTGCTTTTCATCGCCATCGCGTCATTCCCGGTGTGGTACGCACGGACCACCGGCAAGGCTACCATCGTGCCTGAACCGAAGCTCGTGAACGCGGGAAAGGAATGCGTGAACACCAAAGAATACATGCGCGAGTATCACATGACGATGCTCAACGAGTGGCGCGACGAGGTCGTCCGAGACGGCAGGCGGCTTCCGGTGACCATTGCCGGGGTTGAATACCAGAAAAGCCTTACCGGGACCTGCATGAAATGTCACGCCAACAAGACAGATTTCTGCGACACCTGTCACAACTATCTCGGCGTATCCCCCGCCTGCTGGGACTGCCACAATTTCCCCAAGGAGCAGAAGCATGAAACGCGATAATAACAATGAAATCAGCCGAAGGGAATTTATTAAAAAGGCGGCCTTCCTTGGTCTTTCGATAGGGGGTTCCGGTGCGCTGATGGAAATCGTCTTCGGCGACGATGTCCTCGCCGCTTCCGGCGCGGCGGAATCAGCGCGCATCCGCTGGGCGATGGTTGTTGACATGACAAAATGCTCGCGAAAAGAAGACTGCAACGACTGCATGGCGGCATGTCATCGCGTACATAACGTTCCGTCCATCGCGAGCAAACGCCATGAAGTAAAATGGATATGGAAGGAACCGTTCGTTAACGCCTTCCCGGAGCTTCGTGAAGGCAGACTTAGGATGGATCTGCGGAGCGCCGATTTTATCGTGCTCTGCAACCACTGCGACAATCCGCCGTGCGTGCGTGTGTGCCCGACGCAGGCGACATGGAAGCGACCCGACGGCATCGTTATGATGGACATGCACCGATGCATAGGCTGCAGGTACTGTATGGCCGGCTGTCCGTACGGGTCTCGCAGCTTCAACTGGACAGATCCGCGACGATCGCTGGACGAAAAGTCAATCAACCAGGACTATCCCACCCGCACGAAGGGCGTCGTGGAGAAATGCGATTTCTGCGCCGAGCGGATAGATCACGGCCTGCTTCCCGTTTGCGTGGAGGCGTGTAAAGAGAAGGCCCTTGTCTTCGGTAACCTGTCCGACGCGGGGAGCGTCGTAAGCACCCTGCTCGCCGGCCGATTCGCCATCAGGCGCAAGCCCGAGCTCGGCACCAGGCCGGAAGTCTATTACATCGTGTGAGGTCGGTATGTTTGAAAAAGCGCTTTCCGGAAGCAGAAAATACTGGACGCTGGTTTTCATCCTTCTCGCGCTCGTCGGAACGGGCGTATTCTTCTACATGCGACAGCTTTCCGAGGGTATGGTTATAACCGGAATGGGGCGGGACGTTTCCTGGGGCTTCTACATATCCCAGTTCACATTCCTGGTCGGTGTCGCCGCGTCGGCGGTGATGGTGGTGCTTCCCTACTACCTCCACGACTATAAGGCCTTCGGGAAAATAACGATACTGGGCGAATTTCTCGCGATTTCCGCGGTAACAATGTGCGTCCTGTTCATATTCGTCGACCTGGGGCAGCCATTCAGGATATTCAATGTATTCCTGCATCCCACTCCGAACTCCATGATGTTCTGGGACACGGTCGTGCTGATGGGATATCTGATCCTCAATCTTTTTATAGGCTGGGCCACACTCGGAGCCGAACGTAAAGGCGTCGCTCCGCCGGTCTGGTCGAAGCCGCTTATCTATCTTTCAATACCATGGGCGGTGAGCATCCATACGGTTACCGCGTTTCTTTACGCCGGGATCCCCGGGCGCCATCTCTGGCTTACCGCCATAATGGCCGCGCGCTTCCTCGCATCGGCATTCGCCTCGGGACCCGCGCTCCTCATACTGCTGTGTATGGTCGTGCGCCGGTACACCAGATTCGACCCCGGCAGGGAGCCCATACAGGCCCTCGGTAAAATCGTCGCCTACGCGATGACGATCAACATTTTCTTCATCGGCCTGGAATTCTTTACCGCCTATTACAGCGGGATACCCTCGCACAGCCATTCGCTCGAATATCTTTTCTTCGGGCTCGAGGGCCACGGTTCGCTGGTGCCGTTCATGTGGACATCGATGGGCCTTGCGGTGCTGGCCCTCGTGCTTCTGATCAACCCTGCCACGCGTCGTAACGAGCGCTGGCTGGCGACCGGCGCCGCCGCGGTGTTTTTCTCCACCTGGCTGGACAAGGGTCTCGGGCTGGTGGTGGGCGGTTTCATCCCCTCACCTTTCGAGTCGATCACGGAATATTCCCCCACCTTTCCCGAGCTGATGATAAGCCTTGGAGTGTGGGCGCTCGGTTTTCTCATACTCACGCTGCTTTACAAGATTACAATCGCGGTAAGGGAAGAAGCGTAGCGATTAAAAAGTGACAGGAGGAAGGCATGTCGACAAAAGAAGTACAGGACGCTATTTACAAAAACATGGAGGCCTGGAAAAAGATCGAAAACGCGTCGGTGGCGTCCACGGGACAGGTAATCGAGAAGACTACGAACCCGGTGATCCGTCTCGTCATGGAGATCATACAGCATGACTCGCAGATGCACTATCGCGTTCAGGAGTTCATCCAGCGCTCTTTGAAGGAAAAGGCCGTGTCCATGACCCCCGACGAGCTTGAAAAGGTCTGGAAGCTGGTGGAAAACCATATAAAAATCGAGGAGAAGACCATGAAAATGGCCAAGGCTTCCCTCGAGGCGCTTAAAAAACGCAAGATGGTCGTCTGCGAATATCTCATACATTATCTGCTTAAAGACGAGAAGAAGCACAACGATCTACTTGCCGAGATGGCCACCATTAAAAAGGGGATGTATCCATACGGTTGATCCCGGTGCGTACCCGGCCGCCCTCCGGCAGGGCGGTCGGCCTGCTGTTTTTATGGATTTTTCCTGTTGCTTAAGGTATTTTTTCTGATACGTTAACTGCTAAGGAGGGACCTGTGTCTGCTCTCGTATTGATGATATGCGCGTATGCCGCCATCGTGATTTTTGTGGTCGTTGTAGCCTACAGAACCGTTAAAATAGCAAAAATGCCCGTTCACCTCAGGTGGGAGCTCGCTCCCGTCCCGCATGAAAAGGGAAAAAGCGCCTATGGAGGCTCTTATCTCGAGGAATATGAATGGTGGACCAGGGAGCGCGAAAGCTCCATGTTGAATGAAGTGGTCTATATGGCAAAGGAGATATTCCTCCTGAAAGGCGTCTGGGAAAACAACCGCGGCCTGTGGCCGTTCACCTTCCTTTTCCATAACGGAATCTACCTGCTCGCCGCGGCCGTCGCGCTGATATTCGTTAGCGCGGTGATGCTTCTGTTCTCATCGCCCCTTACACCGCTCGATCTGGCCCTTGGTCTCGCATCCATACTCCTGATCGCCGCGTACTGTATCGGGGTCGCCGGATCTTTCGGACTGCTTGTGAAGCGATATGTGGATCCTGACCTCAGGCCGTTCAATTCAACCTCGACATATCT
>JAGODA010000026.1 GCA_017998475.1 Spirochaetota bacterium
GGGACATGTCATGGATCCAACAAAGGAACTGCAGCAGATACGCGAAGAGCTCGATGCTCTGAAAGGCGGAACGAAGAACAAGCTGTCGATGATCGTCTTCAGCGGCGATCTGGACAAGCTTTTGGCGGCGTTCATCATCGCGACAGGCGCGGTGGCGATGGGCCTTGAGGTGGTGATGTTCTTGACTTTCTGGGCCACGCCGGCGCTTCGCGATAAAAAGAAAAAAGCCGGAGGGAAAGACCTCTTCGGAAAAATGTTCGGCTTCATGCTTCCCCGCGGGGCGGGAAAGGTGAAGCTCTCGAAGATGAACATGGGCGGCATGGGGACCGCGATGATGAAGTACCTCATGAAAAAGAAGAACGTCGCGTCTCTCGAGGAGATGATCGCCCTCGCCGCGGAACTCGAGGTAAAGATCTACATCTGCGACATGTCGATGGGCCTCATGGGGTTCAAGCCGGAGGAGATGATCGCCTATCCCGGCGTGGAATTCGTCGGCGTGGCAAAGTTCCTCGAGGAAGCCGGCGACAGTAAAATCCAGCTTTTTCTGTAAACAGTGTCCGCGCGCGGGTACGCCCGTACCGCGGCCGTTATTCGATACATTCAGGAGGAACAGCATGAGCGATGAAATCAAGGTCGACGTGAAGATGGATCTCAAGGGGCTCGCCTGCCCGCTTCCAGTTGTCAAGGTCAGCCAGCAGATCAAGAAGATGAAGGTGGGTGAGGTGCTCGAGGCCGAAACCACCGATCCCGGCGCGCACGCCGACTTTCCGGCCTGGGCCAAATCGAGCGGCAACGAGATCGTACAGACCGTCAAAGAAGAAAAGTCCGCGAAGTTTTACATCAAGAAACTCAAATGAGTCCAAACCGCGCGCGTTCCGCACCCGGAATGCGCGCGTTCCCGTGGAGCGCCCCTCCGCGGGACGGCACGGGAGGAACCCTCCCCTCACTCCATCAGAGAGGATTCGACATGTGGAATGACATCTACTATTTCATCATGGTCCCCATGGTGTACATGGCCTTCGCCGTGTTCGCGCTGGGGCTCGTTTTCAAGTTCGCCGTTGTCGCGTTTTCACCGCGAATAAAAGGAAGGCTTGGCGCGTACCCGCGCCGGCTTCCCCGACCCATCGGCGTGGTCAAGGACGCTCTCGCGGTCCCGGTCGCCTTCAGGAAAAGCAAGGTATTCTGGTTCTTCATACTGGCCTATCACATTTCGTTCGCGCTGCTCGTCATCGGGCACCTCGAGCTCATCGACGAATTCGCGGCGCTTCAGGTAATCCCGCACCAGGTGTTCCTCGGGGCGGGATGGGTCGGGATCGTGCTGATGGTCTCAACCCTCTATTTTCTGTTCCGCAGATTTAAGAATCCGTATAACGGAATATCCGTGCCGGAGGACTATCTCATCCTCATTCTTCTCTTTTTCACGCTCTTCTTCGGAAGCCACATGAACCTGGCCGCGCGGCACCTTGACTTCATGTTCGACCTGACGAAGATGCGCGAATACCTCCAGAGTCTCATCGCGTTCAAGCCGGTCCTCCCCGAGGACATCGTGTCCTCGTACCACACCATCATGCTGGCGCTGCACGTGTTCTTCGCGAACCTCTTCCTCATGCTCTTTCCGTTCGGCAAGATGGTCCATTCGGTCTTCGCGTTCTGCACGCTCAACCTCAAGAGGAAATAGCCCATGGAAAAGGAAAAAATAAGGGAACTCAAAAAGCTCATCGCGTCGCGCCTTACCAGGCCGATGCGCTATTACCTCGACACCTGCACGCGCTGCGGTCTGTGCTATGACACCTGCCACGCCTATTACGGCATCCCGAAAAAGGAATACTCACCCGTCGGGCGGGCCGAAGTCGTGCGGCGAGCGGTTAAAAAGCACTTCAGGCCGTCGGGCGCGCTCCTCCCCTACTGGGGCGACGCCACGGCGATCGACGAACGGGTGATGGACGAGATGAAGGAAGCGGCCTTCTCGTGCACCGGCTGCCGCCGCTGCATGATGTACTGTCCCTTCGGCATCGACATGCCGTACATCCTGGGCATCGCCAAGATACTGCTCATCGGCTACGGGAACGCTCCGGAGGAACTGGTTATGCTCGCCGACGCCGCGGTCGAAAAGGGCAAAAGCATCGACGAGTTCAAGGAGGGGTTCCGCTCGGTCATCGGCGACATGGAGCTCGAGGTACAGAAACGCCTGGGCCTTCCCTCCGCACAGGGCCTTATCCCCATGGAGAAGAAGAACGCGAACGTGCTCTTCGTCGGACTTTCGGGGGCCCATTCCATCATACATCCGGCCGTCATTTTCAACGCCGCCAGGGAGGACTGGACGCTCAGTTTCTTCGAGGCAGTCAACTTCGGAATGTTCGCGGGCGACCCGGGCAAGATGCAACTGATCGCCGACCGCGTGGTGAACGAAGCGAAGGCGCTCGGCGTGAAGGAGGTCGTCATCGTGGAATGCGGCACCGCCTACCGTATCCCGAAATTCCTGCTCGGGCCGCTCCCCTTTAAGGTGACCAGCATCGTCGAGAAAATCCACCAGTACATCGGCGAGGGACGCATACGAATAAAGGAAGGCGCCATCTCCGAGCCGCTCACCTATCACGATCCCTGTCAGCTCGGGCGCAACGCCGGCGTGTTCGACGAGCCGCGCGAAATCCTCGGCCGCCTCGCTTCCGACTATCGCGAGATGTCGCCCACGCGCGAATACAACTGGTGCTGCGGTGGCGGCGGCGGCCTGGTGGCCCTGGACAACGAAGAGTTCAGGATAAAGACCGGAAAGGCGAAGAAGGACCAGATCGACGCGACCGGCGCGAGGATAGTCGTATCTGCCTGCGAGAACTGCATCCTTCAGCTCAACACAATAAAGGACGGCTACGGCCTCGACGTGGAGGTAAGGTCGCTCTCGGAGCTCGTGGCCGACAACCTGGCGGTCTGAGCCGCGAACTCCTCGGGCGACGAAAAACGGCGGGGCATATCCCCGCCGTTTTTCGTCGCATAACGACACGTGCCGTGTTACCGCGTCTCGACGATATGCCTCATCGGGGCCACCATGTTCTCGCGCATGGTTTTCCGGATCTTCTCTTTCATTTCGGGGTTCGAGGTGAGATCCATCATGGCTTTGTTCATGGCGATGGCCTTCTCGTCGTACTGGGGAAAATCGTACAGACCGTTCGCTTCGTAGAAACGATGGTCCGCCTGGAAGGCGAACCGCAGGCGGCCCCAGATGTCGTCGCGGAATACCTTCATCCCCCCCACTCCCAGAAAACCGACCGGCCGAACGTAGCCCCGCCGCGCGGCGTCGACCATCCGTTCCGCCAGCGAGGAGAGAAGCCCGTCGATCGCCGGCGAATCCGCGTCCTCGTCGGTGACGATGTCGACCAGGTTGGCGTTCTGCCACTCGGCGAAAGCCGTGAGTATCTCCCGGAGATTCGGGATCTGCCTGAGCGGACCGGAGATGATGAACGCCGCCTGTTTTCCGGCGAGCGTGGGCGTGTGCGTATTGAAAAATCCCCTGTCGAAAAACTGCTTCCAGCGCGCCGAGAGATAGCGGTCGCGGATCTCACCGCAGAACACCACGAGGTCCGCCTTTTTCACCTTCTCGTTATAGAAATCGATGTACCCGTCCGCGCCCTCGTACGCGCAGATATTGTCGAACCCGCATTTGATGCATCCGAGACAGCCTCCCCGCATGTCGAGCTCCGCGATATCCGCCACCTCGACACCGCCGGCAAACGAGCCAGAAAACCGCCGTATCATCGCACCCAGATTGCCCTTCTCCGCGCCGTCCGCGAGCACCAGCACCCTTTTCCCCGCGGGGTCCACCGCGGCCCGAGCCGGTGCGGGCGTGTACTCGAAACCGCCGGGCGAAAGCGGCGCGAACTCCCGCGCCACCGGCCGGCGCCGAGCGATCGTTTCAAACATTTCCTCCGCGAACAGAAGCAGGCGGGCGCGCTCGTCCTCCTTCATGATGTCGTACATGTCGGGCGAGAAGGCCCCGGCGAACCTCATGCCCAGGTCCTCCGAAACGGAGCGCAGGTAGTTATGGGCCGTATGGTCGAAGAAGTGGATGGAGGTGGTGATGACACCCGCGTATTTTCCGGCGAAGGCGTCCTCCGCTCCGCGCTCCCACACCAGCTCGATGAAACGCTTGCACTGCGAGGGAACGAGCAGGACGTAGAGCGGCGCGGCCCACAGCACCGCGTCCGAATTACGGATATCGTCTATTATCGAATCGAAATAGACCGTGTCTTTCTCGATGCGCTTTATCATGCGCCCTATATGGTGGATGCCGAACTCGTGTGTCGGAAATTTCTTCCGGATGAAGTTGACGTACTGCAGCGTCACGCTTAAATCGCCCTTCGGGCTTCCGCTCAACACAGAAATTTTCATGGCGTTTCCCCTTCGGTTATTTTACCACTGATACTTCTTCGCTTCCGCCCCCGTGTCCCGGCATCCGCCGTGCCGGCGACCTGACCGCCCTTTTCGAGGGATTCGAGGAACCGGGCGTACCAACCACGCTGGAAACGATAGAACTCGATGCCGAAATCGAGCGTGCTCATCCTGAACTCTCCCGCCCGCACTCCCTTCAGGCCGTTCCGGAGCGAAAGGAGCTCCGCGAGCCTCCCCTCGACGGCGGAGATGTACTCCCGAATGTGCCGTATGCGTGTCGGCCCGTCGGCATGGTCGTAGAAGAACATCTTCAAGAGGGACTCTTCCCGCACGTTCGCGAGACGTGGCGAATTCTCGAGCCAGGCCAGAAAATGCATCCGTCCCTTCGGCGTGATGCTGTACACGTTCTTGGCCCTTCCGCGCTCCAGGCGCCGCTCCAGCTTTACCAGCTTTTCACGCTCGAGCCTGCGGAAAGCCGGATAGATGCTCCCCAGGCTGGTGTTGAAGAAAAACTCCGTGCTCCCCCCCATGGCCTTTCTGACCTCGTAGCCGGTCATGGGGCGGTGCATCAGAAATCCCAGGAGGATGTTTTCCTGTATAGCATGCCTCGATATATATCAAATTGATATATATCATTACAGGCCATATCAAGCCGACATGTCAATAGTTTTTTCGTCCCGAGGAACAGATATTCGCGCGGCCGCCGACCGGCGGCGCCGTGAAGGTTCCGGCATGCGTCGGGGATTGCATTCCCCGCGGAAGGGGAGTGACCGTCAGTTCGCGTCGGGGATGCCGATGCGTTCCTGGACGGATTCCGGGTCGCTGAAGGCGGGATCGAGCTCGCGAAGCCGCCTCATCTCGAGGGCCGCGTCTCCGCTCCGGCCGCAGGACAGAAGCAGCGCCGCGCGGCGGTACCGGTAATCGGCGTTATCGGGCTCCAGCTCGATGGCCCTGTTGATAAAAGAGAGAGCGCGCTCGTTCTCGCCGACCTTCGCGAAGATGCGGCCGGCGGCCATCGCCTGACCGGCACCGAGCGCCGAGGGAACAAGCGAGCGGGCCACCTCCGCCGCGCGCTCGTACTTGCGGCGGTTGAAGAGGTCTACCGCGTCGCGGATACCCGCCACCGCCTTCATCGGCCGGCCCATGGCGGCGATAAGAAGGGTTACGTCGTCGCGCGAGCGGCTTGAGGCGTTCTCCTGGAAGGATTCAACGGCCTCGATGACCGCGGCAAGCTGGTCGTCCGGGGGAAGATGCATGGCGTCTCGCAGAACAGCGATCAACCGCTTCTCCCCGAAGAACTCGCCCTCGTCATTCCGCGCCTCCGTGATCCCGTCGGTGTAGAGCACAAGGCGTTCCGACTCCTCGAGCGAAACGGTGTGGCTCTCGTAGCGTGTTTCCTCGGAGACCCCCACCATGAAGCCCGAGCCGGGAAGCATGCGGACTTCGCCGTCCGGAGCGATCACGATGGGCATGGTGTGGCCGCAGTTGGTATATTCCATCGTCATGAGGGCGGTATCGACGACCCCCAGGAACATCGTGAAATACATGCCGGTCTCCAGGAGGGTCGGGGTCAGCGCCAGGTTGATGGCGTTGGCTACATCCCCCGTATGCGCGCCGTGGCGCTTCAGCTGTGCTCCGATCTCTGCCTTGATCATCGACGTAAGCAGGGCCGAGGGCACGCCGTGACCGGAGACGTCGATGACCATGAGCGCCGTTTTGCGCGGGGAGAGCTCCACGACGTCGTAGAAATCGCCGCTGACCTCCATAAGCGGATTGACCCGCGCCACCACGCTGAGGTGTTCGCCGGACGGCAACGACGGGCTCAGGATGAGTTTCTGCACGTTCTTCGCCACGCGCAGCTCGAAGGTCATCTGGCTGTTTTTCGTGGTCAGCTCCTTCGTACGCTCCTCCACGATCTTCTGCAGATTCTCCTTCAGATCGTTCAGGTTTTTGAACATGAGCGAGTTCACCACGGCGATGGTGGCCGCGGAGCGGATGTTGTTGATGAAGGCGACCTCGTCGGCCGAAATCTGCCGGAGGCTGGCCTTCTCTCCCATAAACACGAGTCCCACCGTTCCCTCACCCGCTTCGACCAGGGGAACGATATACGTACAGTCGAAACGATCGAAGAGCTCGAAAAGCCGCTCCCGTATCGCTCCGTAATAGGGATTTCCCGCCACCATGTTTCGCTCCACGAGATGGTTGGCCCCGATGAACCATTCTTCGATATCGGGATCGATTACGGTGGTCTTTCCGCGGATGCTCCCGAACTCGCCGGGAGCTCCGCCTTTCAGATACACATCGACATATTTCACGCCGAGCGCCTTCGAGAGCACCTCCTCGAATTCGCCGATGAGCTGGTCGATGTTTTTCAGATATGCCACCTCGCCGACAAACTGCACCCCGAGCTTGCGCAGGCCGTGACGCTCGCGGTTGAACGCGCGGTTGATGACCGGCTGGATGAGCCGGAAGTAAAAATAGTTCACCAGGAACCACGCGGTGAGCACCACGAAGATCCAGCGCTCCTCCATTCCGACAAGCGCGCCTTTTATCGCGTTGAAGAGGAGGACGTTGGGCACGATGATGGCCGATGAGAGCGCCGCCCACAGCACGGTGAGATGTACGATGCTTTTAATGTCGAGCAGGCGGTAGCGCAGCACCCCGAACCCCATTATGGCCAGAGGGACGAACATGAAATTACCAGCGGGGTAGAAATCGACTCCGTTGACCGCCGGGATGTTAAGCAGGGTGAGGAGACCCACCATGTTGATCGAAAGCAGAAGATAGCGGATCTTGGCGCGTATTATGGGATTCGCCTCACCCGATATCCGGCGCACGCAGATAACGACTCCGTACACGAGCGCCGCAAGGCACAGCGCCCCGAAGACCGAAAACACCGGTCCGCCCTTCGCGATATATCCCCAGCCGTAGGAATGGAGGCCGTCGATATACAGCCGGGTGGGCACGAAAGCGGCGATGAGCGCGCTTGCGGCGAAGGCCGCCTTCTCGAGCCGGGGACGGATAATCCCCAGTGTGCGGTGGAAAAAGACCACGGTGATCGGCACGATGAATACATAGAAAAAGTGGAAGACTCGCTCGATCGTGAGGATAACCGACGTGTCGGAAATCAGATGATGCAATATGAAGACCGGGGACAGCAGGACCAGCCATACGCATACCAGCGAGAACAATACGTTCTCGGATTTGAAAGAGCCCTTGAAGACAGATATCGCGGCGAGCGTGAGCCCCGTCACGAGGCAGAGCGCCGGAGGAATGATGTAGGGCGAAAAGGAACCGGGGCTGAACTCCATTGGCCTCTCCTGACAAGCGGTATATCACATGAGTGTATCAGCAATCACGGCTGTCGACCAAAAAATGAGCTTCCGCTCGCCCTTAAAAAGGAATCCCCCGCCGCCGGCGGGGGATTCACGACACATTCATGGTCTTAAGGAGCGGGAATCTTCAGGAACCGTCACCGTTTAAGATTGATGAGCTCCTGCAGCATCTGGTCGGAGGTCGTGATTGTGCGCGAGTTCGCCTGGAAACCACGCTGGGTGATGATCATGTCGGTAAACTGGTCGGAAAGGTCCACGTTCGACATTTCGAGCGTTCCCGCCACGATCTTCCCGCGTCCTCCCTCGGAAGCTGCTCCCACGTTGGGAAGCCCCGAGTTATTTGACACCTCGAAGAGGTTCTCGCCGACGGCGGTGAGCCCCATGGGATTGTTGAACACCGCCATGGCCACCTGGCCCACGGTCTGCTTGGTGCCGTTGGAATAGACCCCTGTTATAACGCCCGAGTCGTCGATGTTAAACGACTCCATGTAGCCCATCGTGTAGCCGTCCTGCTCAACGGCCTTGGTCGTGGACTGCGACGAGAACTGGGTCACACCCTCAAGCAGTCCCGCCTTGCCGAGATCAAGCTTTATGGTGCGCACGGTCGGATCGCCCGCCATTCGGTATGAAGCGTTGACGATCAAGTCGCCCTGGTTGAGCTCGTCGGGACTGGAGTCGTCGGCAACGGAAACGAGCCTCCCCTCCGGCGTAAAGCGCAGGTTGATCCTGCTCGAGGGATTCGCCTGGTTCGGCTGATTGGCCCCCGCCGGAACGTCGAGCGTCATCTGTCCCAGGCCGTCGGTAATCGCCGCGGAGGCGGTCCACTGGTTGGTGCCGGTGCGCCAGAAGGTCATGGTCATGCGGTGGTTATTGCCCAGCTTGTCGTACACGTCGATATTGGTCGTCACTCCCGCCGACGCGCGCATCCTTCCGGTGGCGTTGGGCGGAACGACCGGCATCTTCGAATCGAGATTGCATTTGTACTTCACATAGCCCGTTTCACGCGCGTCGACCTTCCCGTATATGGGGATGATGAGGTCCTCGGGCGTGCCGGACGGATTGGCGATCTTTTCCCCTCGCTCGTTCGTGGTGGCCATCCATCCCTGCACCCTCAGTCCGTTCGCGGGATTGACGAGCATGCCGTCGCGGTCCAGCGCGAAATTGCCGGCGCGGGTGTAATAGTTCTTGTCTCCCTCGGCGACAACGAAGAAGCCGTCGCCGGATATCGCCAGGTCGGTCTGGTTACCGGTGGTCTGCAGGCTTCCCTGCGTAAAAATTCTATCGATCGAGGCGATGGTCATGCCGAGACCAACCTGCCGCGGATTGACGCCGCCCTTGTTCTCCTCCGGCTTCGCGGCCCCGGACAGCGTCTGGGACAGCATGTCCTGAAAGGTCACCCGGCTCGTCTTATAGCCGTAGGTGTTGACGTTCGAGATGTTATGGCCGATAACATCCATCCTCGTCTGATGGTTCTTCAGACCCGATACCCCGGAAAACAGTGATCGCATCATAACGCGTATACTCCTGAATAAAAGTTATTACCGCCCGTCCCGTCGCTTACTGATTATGTTCATACGCCTTAACGGCGAATCCGGTATTCGATTCAAGCGCCCCCCGCAAAGCCGCGTCGGGGCGGGGTTCATGGGTGTGTAACGCCGGCGCCGCCGGTATACGACGATCGCCGGGCGCGGCGGCCGAAACCACGGGAAGGGCCTTCTCCTGGGGAGGAAGCACCGCGTGGACGTCAGAAAGCCCGAGCTCCGTGCCGTTTACCAGCAGTCTGATGTCATTTTCCCTGTAATAGATCCGCGATACCTCGCCCTCAACCGCTCTGCCGGTGGCGGGATTGAACGCCTCCACCCTCTTGCCGAGCAATGAATACGCCTCGCTCGAGCGCGCGCTCCTGTTAAGCGCGTCCATGGACTTGCTGACGTTCGTCATCTGCTCCAGCGCGGAGAACTGCGCCATCTGCGAGATGAATTCGCGGTCCTGCATGGGCTGGGTGGGATCCTGGTGCTTCAGCTCGGTTACGAGGAGCTTCAGGAAGGCGTCCTTGCCCATCTCGCCCTTCTGGCTTCCGTCCTTGCGTTTGAGCATCTTGTTCACCGCGTCCACCTGCTGCTTCGTCCTGGCAAGCTCCTCGCGCGACATGGTAGTGGGAAAATCCATCCGTTCCTTCTCCTATATCGTTACATCTATATAACCGTCATGAAGCCGTATACTGTGCTGTTCGTATATACCGCCGGCCTCGACCGTCACGCCGGGAAGCGGCATCCTCGGAACATCGCGTTCGCTCTGGCGTGCGTGACGCTCCTCCCCGCGAACATTCACCTGAAACTCGCCCACGCTGATACCAGACTCGGAAAGGCGATCGCGAATATCCGCGAGATGCTCGACCAGGACCTGTCTGGCTTCGGCCGTCTCGACCAGAAAGCGTCCCGTAATGGTTCCCTGCTCGAGCCCAAGGTGTACGTTCACGCGCCCCAGCGTTTCGGGATACAGGCGCATCTGAAAACTGCCGTTTTTCGCGTCCTGGACAACCACGCGGGCGTTTCGAACCAGCGACTGGAGCTGTTCCTCGAACAGCTGATTCTGGCGCGGCAGGGTCGCCGGCTGCTCGATTTTATCGTGCGCGTTCGCGGCTTTGCCAAACTGGAAACCGAATGATGCCGTATTCCCGTCTTTTGAGGAAAGTGTATCCGGCATGTCCCTGGTGGCCGGAGCCTGGGTCGCCATCACCTTTTCGGAAACCGCGGTTCGGAGGTGAAGCGGTTCGGCCTCATCCATCCTCCCCTGGAGGGAGGGCCTGTCGGATTTCCGCGCAATGCGCGAGGCGATCTCCGCCACCGCGAACAGCCCGTCGCGCAGCGCCTCGGGCCTGAAACCACCAGTATTCCCTTTAAGCGCATCGACCTTTTTGCCGAGCTCGCGCAGCCGTTCGCCGAGCGCCTCAAGCGTGGCGCGGTCGAACCGTCGGTTGCGTCCCTGTGTCGCGTCCCTCAGCTCGTCAAGCGCCGCCCGGACCTCCCGAACAATGCCGTTCGAAGGAACTGAAGCGGCCAGCATGGACTGCACAATATCGATTCGGCGCATCAGGAGGGTTCGGCCCTCCTCCTCGCCGGGAGCAACACCCTTGCGGGCGGAAGCCCTCGCAAGAGATGAATCCACGATTTTACGCGCTTCAGGCGCCAAGGATTCCTTTTTATCGCCCTCATCGGCCTTTGTGCGCTCGGCTTTCTCGGCGGGCGCGTCCCCGCGCGCCTGTTTCGCTTCGGCAGGCCGGTTTTTGGAGTCCGACACGATTTCCCGTTCATGCCCGTCATGTTCGGTTGCCGCGGGCGTCGCATCACGCCGCTCCTCCCGCCCTGCCGGACCTTCGCGATCGACACGCACCGTTTCATCCTGGCGGGCGACAGGCTCCTGGCGGGCCATTTCTTCGACTCCGGAGGATTTAACGGGAGATTCTTCCCGCCGCGCGGACAGCTCGCGCCCCAGCACCTCCTCGAAGCGTACCGACGGCTCATCTGACGCCGCGCGCCGAGTGAGATCCACAGGCTCGCGGAGAGCTATGGTATCCGGAATTCTCGTATGTATAAAGGGCTGCATGGGTCATTCCCTGATGGACATTTGTACCGCGGGGGGTTCGCCCGATCCCGCATTACTGTATTAATATCGTTTCCAGGGTATATAAACTGAATGGAAAATTAATGCAAAACACCCCGACCGGGCCGGGCGGCGGCCCGACCCCCTGCCGAACGCGGGAAGTCATATACAAATTTACATGAGTTAACCATCAAAAAGAGCACTCCTTTTTAAAAAAACCGGCCGGTTGGTATCGGATAAAAATTTGTGCCTGTATATTAATTTTGTTGCCAACAATCAATATTGACGATAAATTTTAACTAGTCAATATGAAGCAATTTACCGCGGGGATCAGATGGATCCCCGAAGCGATATCACTGCGAGGTGCGATACTTCCATAATTGCCAATCCTCCATTTTGGATCCCGGATTTACGTCCCCAAAATAGGAGACCTCTTGGACACTCATCCCTGCCTTTGCAGGGATGTTTTTTTTATCAGCCTCACCCCCGGCGAGCTTTCCCGATCATGACGGATTCCCGGCTCCCGACTCCCGACATGTGTACCGCCTGTCAGTCCCGTTTCACCCACCCGCCGTCCTCGCACATTCAGCGACGCGGTGTGAGGTCCTTAGCAAAAAAATTGTGGCGGCGAACGCCGGTTAATGATACCTTACAGGGAACAAACCTCAGAAAAGGACCGGATAATGAACTATTCCACCGCCCTCAGGCCCCAGACTATCAAAAGGCTGGAGGACATCGGGAAAGCCGACATCCTGGTCGGAATCCCCTGCTACAACAACGAGAGGACCATTCAGCATGTCGTCGAGATGGTAACGGACGGCCTTAACCGGCACTACCGGGACGCTCATTCCGTTATTTTCATCTCCGACGGGGGCTCCACCGACGATACGCGCGCCATATCCAAGAGCGTCGAGCTCAAACCCTGGCAGGAGCGTGTCGTTCAGATATACCGCGGCATCTCCGGCAAGGGAAGCGCCTTCCGCGCGATATTCGAGGCCGCGGTGATGCTCGACGTTAAATCGTGCATGGTGGTCGATTCGGACCTTCGCAGCATTTCCCCCGACTGGGTGCGGCTGCTGATAGACCCCGTGCTCAATGGAGAATACGAGTTCGTGGCCCCGGTGTACACCAGGCACAAGTACGACGGCACCATTACCAACAACATCGTTTACAATCTCACGCGCGCCGTTTACGGAAAGCGGATCCGCCAGCCGATTGGCGGGGACTTCACCTTCTCCAGGAACCTGGCGAAGTTCTATCTTGAAAAGCCCGTATGGTCCACCGATATCGCCAAGTTCGGAATCGACATCTGGATGACGATAAACGCGATCGCGCGCAACGTGAACATCTGCCAGGCGCACCTTGGCGTAAAGGTTCACGACGCCAAGGACCCCGCGGCATCCCTGGGCCCCATGTTCGTACAGGTCATCGGAACGCTCTTCAACCTGATGGAGCACTACGAGCCCTTCTGGAGAAACGTGGAGGGAAGCCGCGCCGTGCCCCTTTTCGGCGACGGCACCCCGAAGGAGCCCGAAGCGGTGAACATCAGCCTGGACAGGCTGGTCCAGGAATACAAAGTCGGCTTCAACCAGTTCGCGCGCCTGTACGAGGAGATTTTTTCGCGCGAAGTGTTCTCGGCGCTCGGCGAGGCATGCAACGCGGAAACCCGCGACTTCGGCTTTCCGATAGAGACCTGGGTGAAGGCCCTCTACGAGCTCGCCGCCACCTATCACAACTGGAAAGTCAACCGCGTACGGCTTATCAACCTCATGGTGCCGCTCTACTACGGCCGCGTCGCGGGTTTCGTGAACACGACATGGGACATGAGCTCCATAGAGGCGGAAAGCGTGGTCGAGCGGCAGGCGGAGGTATTCGAATCGATGAAGCCATACCTCATCGAACGCTGGAACGAGAGGCGCGTCGAACCCGACGACCTGCAACATATGAGGTAAATTTCCGGGCGGCGGACGATTTTTACTTTACGAGCCCGGCCGATGGTGGCACCTTTGTCGAGGGGGTCATGCGGCGCGGCGTTCATGCAGGACACGCACCGCCCGGCCCGGTGAGCCATGGAAAAGCGAATACTGTATTCAGAAAAATCGAGGGCGCACCTTCCCTCGGGCTTTGGTTTTCCGCATACCGCGGTCGCGAGCCCCGATATCGCGCGAAGCGTACGCGAAACGCGCGCGCCCGGAAGCAACTCGTCCCTTACGGTGATCATCCTTACCGCGGAAGAGTTCGCGCGGATGGGATCCATTTCCGAACAGCGGCTTTCCGATTCAATGTACTTCAAGGCGATCATCACCGGCGCGGGAATCGAGGACTCGCTTGCCGATTCGCCACTGCTGGCGGACGTGGCCCATATAACCTCATCCCCCCTCTCGACGCCGGAGCTCTCGTTCCATATCAAAAGGGCCTTCAGCGCGATGGAACGCGAGGTAAAGCTCGCCGCCGAACGCAATACATACGAAAATACCCTGCTGGACATGAAGCACGACCAGGAGGACCTCATCAATATCGGGCGGGCCCTCTCCATAGAGAAGGACCCCGACCATCTTTTCCGGCTCATCCTCATGCTCAGCAAGAAGATCACCGGCGCCGACGCCGGCAGTATATATATAGTCGAGGAGCTTAAAGAGGGAGGAAAACAGCTCAGATTCAAGTACTCGCACACCTTCTCGAAGGAGCTTCCGTACGAGGAGTTCGTGATGCCGCTCAACAGGAACTCCATCGCGGGATACGTCGCGGTTACCGGCACGATACTCAACATCCCCGACGTCTACAGGCTCTCGAAATCGGACCCGGTCGCATTCAATTCGTCCTTCGACCGCGAGCACAACTATCGCTCGAAATCGATGCTTGTCGTCCCCATGCGCAACCACCTGGACGAGATCATCGGCGTCATCCAGCTCATCAACAGCAAGGAGGACGACGACGGGACCGGAAAAATGACCGGCAACGAGGCCTTCGAAATAGTCCTCTCCACACCCTCGGACTTCGAGAAAAAGGTGGTCCCTTTCGCCTCGCGCTACGAATCTCTGATGGAGGCCGTCGCGGGACAGGCGGCCATCGCGATCGAGAACAACCGCATGATGAAGCAGATACAGGAACAGTTCGAGGAATTCGTCAAGGCATCGGTGACCGCGATCGAATCGCGCGACGCGGCGACCTCCGGCCACTCTTTCCGCGTCGCCGAACTCTGCAAGCAGATGGCGCTCGCGGTCAACGCCGAGGAGAAGGGCGTCTTCGGCGACATGCGCTTTTCCGAAATGGCCATCAAGGAGCTCGAGTACGCGGCGCTCCTCCACGACTTCGGCAAGGTGTACATCGACCTGGCGATTTTCCAGAAGTCGAAGAAGCTCTTCCCCAAGGAATATGAAAACCTGATGCTCCGCTTCGACTACCTCTATCGATGCGTCGAGCTGCGTTTTCTTATGGAAGAAAACCGGCTTCTGCAGAGCGCGCGCGAGGGCATCGATGTATCGGACGAGTTTGACAGGATCCGGGCAGAACGCGATTCCCGCCTCGGGCGCATACGCGAGATCAAGGAAACTCTCACTACACTGAACGAGCCGACCGTTACAAACAAAGACCCGGAGGAAGTCATCCGCGGAATACACCGGGATCTCGATTCGATCGGCTGCCAGGACCCCGACGGAAAGCCGATACCCGTAATAACCGAAAGCGAAAAGGTCAACCTGGAGATTCGGCGCGGAAGCCTGAACCCCCTGGAGCGCAAGGAGATCGAAAGCCACGTCGTGCACACCTACAATTTCGTGAGCCGGATCCCCTGGCCCCCGGAATACCGCAACATCCCCGAGATCGCGCTCCGGCATCACGAGAAGCCCGACGGCACCGGGTATCCCGACGGCATTTCGGGCAACGAGGATATCCCCGTTCAGGCGCGGATGATGGCGATCGCCGATGTATACGACGCGCTGTCGGCCACTGACCGCCCCTACAAGAAATCGGTCCCGCTTGAAAAAACCCTGGCCATCCTCGAGGAGGAGGCCCGAAACAAAAAGCTCGACGCCGAACTTGTGGAACTGTTTATCCGTCACCGGATTTACGAGAAGGTTGACAAGGACTCGTTCAAGACCGGGGTGAGCTGAAATGCGCCTCTACCGCCTTCTTCTCGCCGCGGCCATCATCACGGCCGCGACGCCCACGGTCGCCGGATCGGCCCCGCCCCGCGTCACCATCGTATACACAAACTCGCTCAACGGCAATCTGGACTATTGCCGCTGCCCCTCCGACCCCAAGGGCGGCCTTGTGAAGCGCGCCACGGAAATCGAAGCCATCCGGAAAACGCACGAGAACGTCATCCTGCTCGACACCGGAGATTTCCTCACGATCGACGGCGACCCGCTCCTCGCGCGGCACGTGCTCGATGCCTATCGCGTCATCGGCTACGACGCGCTGCTCCCCGGCGACCAGGAATTTTCCGCCGGTACGAACTTCTTCATTGCGCACTCGAAGGGCCTGCCCCTGGTCGCCGCGAACCTTCAGGTGATGAAGGGCGGCGCCTGGACATACGCGTTTCCCAGAAGCCTCCTCATCGAGCGCGGCGGCGTTAAAATCGGCCTTACCGGCGTCATTTCGCCGGCGGCGTTCAGGTATTATCCGAAAAAAGTGACCGAGGGAATTCGCGTTCTCGAAGCCTCCTCCGCGGCTCTGGAGGAGGCCGCGGCGTTGCGGAAGCGAGGCGCGGAGCTGGTCATCCTGCTGTCGCACTCAGGTTTCGAGGCCGACCTCGAGCTCGAAAAAACCACGCGCGGAGTCGATGTGATCGTCGGCGGACATTCGCAAACGCTCGTAAAGGAGCCGCACCGCGGCCGTAGCGCCGTGGTGGTGCAGGCGGGCGCGAACGGCGCCCATATCGGAATCCTCGAACTCGCTCTCCCTCCCGGGGGACCGCGCGTGCTGAAGAACTCGTTTCGCACGCCGGACGAACACCGGCCGGCGGACGATCCCCGAATACGCCGCATCATCGAACGCTACAATGCCGAGCTGAAAAGCCGCTACGAGAAGGCGCGGCCGAAATGATAGATCTTTCTGATCTGAAAAGGCCCGTTCGCGAGGCCGCGGTCATCATTGCGATCGCCTGCGCGCTCGGATTCCTCGCCAACCTGCTCCACCCGCGCGGCTACCGCCTCGCACCCGCCGCTCCTCCCCCGCGCGGCGTTATCGTCCATATCGGAGCGGTCGAGGCGAAGACGAAATTCGACCGGGGCGAGGCCCTCTTCATAGACGCGCGCGCGGCCTCCGAGTTCGGCGAGTCCGCCGTTTCGGGCGCGGTCAACCTGCCGGCACGGCCGGAACCGCCGGCCCCTGACACCGTACGCGACCGTGTCGCTCTCCTCCGGCAACCCGTCGAACCGGTCATCTACTGTAACGGGGGAACGCCCGACTGCGCCGAGGCGCTTGCGCGATCTCTCGTCGAGGCGGGCTTTCCCGGCGCCGTGTACGTGCTCTCCGGCGGCCTGGCCGAATGGAAAACGATGGGGTTCCCGATGCGGCACAACTCCGGGGAGCCGGGGGAATAACATATGAATTCGATCGGAAACATGCTGAGGGGAGTGGCCTACGGCAACGGCCTAACGGCGTTTCTACGGATCGTCCTGGGCCTGCTTTTCGTCGTCTCCGGAGCCGAAAAGACGCTGGACCCTGTCGCGTTCGGAAAAATCGTGGAAACGTACGGCGTCCTGCCGGATGAGCTCGCACCCTTCGCGGC
>JAGODA010000027.1 GCA_017998475.1 Spirochaetota bacterium
GCCACGGAGTGCCGGTCCCGTTGATACATGCCGCGGACCGCGTGCGCGGCCTCCTGCTCCTGGAGGATCTTGGCGACGAGCTCGTGGAGGACCGCTTTCCCCGCCTGTCGGCCGATGAAGGCGAAGAGCTCTATGGCGGTATCCTCGATATACTCGCGCGGATACAGTCGATTCAACCGGACGGTTCACCCGTACCCTTCGGGCGCTCCTTCGATGTGGAGAAGCTCATGTTCGAATTCGATTTTTTCATAGAGCACGCGGTAAAGAACTACTTCTCTTTCGCCGCGCCGGGGTCCTTTTTCCGCGAGCTTCGGGCCGGCTTTCTCGACGTGGCCGCAAAGCTCCAGCGTCCCGGTGCCTTCGTGCTGAACCACCGCGATTTCCATTCGCGGAACATCATGTTCCGCGGCGCTTCCCCGTGCGTCATCGACTTCCAGGACGCGCGCATGGGCCTGCCCCAGTACGACCTGGCCTCGCTGTTAAGGGACTCCTATCTCCGCCTCGACGATCCGCTTTTCGAGCGCCTGATGGATCGCTATTACCGGACCGCGCGCGAAACGGGCATCCACTCCATGCGCCGCGCGGAATTCGACCGGCTCTTCGACCTTTCGGCCTTCCAGCGGAACGTGAAGGCGGTCGGCACCTTCGCCTATCAGTCGCGCGTACTGGGCCGCCGGAGGTACGAGCCGAGCATCGCCGGTACCCTCTCGTACCTCGGCGCGTACGCGTCGAGAACGGAAGAGCTCTCGCGCCTGGTCGGGCTCATCTCCGAGTGCGCCGGAGGCGCCGCGTGAAGGGTTTCATTCTGGCCGCGGGATACGGGGAACGGCTGAGGCCCGTAACCGATGTATTTCCGAAGCCGCTCGTTCCGGTGGCGAATGTCCCGTCTATATGTTATGCGATATCATTAATGGCCTCGGCCGGAATAAGGGAGGTGATCGTAAACCTGCACTACCGGTCCGAAGCGATACGCTCTTTCTTCGAGGAGCGGGAGAATTTCGGCCTGCGTGTATCGTTCTCGTACGAACCGCAGATCCTGGGCACCGGCGGCGGCGTCATGAAATGCAGGGAAGCCATCGGGGAGGACGATTTTCTTCTTGTAAACAGCGATATAGTGATGGACCTCGATGTCGCGGCGCTTGTGCGGAGTCACCGAGAGCGGTCCTCACCCGGTACGGTGGTCCTGTACCGCGCCGCCGACGCCGCGTCGATAGGGCAGGCCGGAATCCGGGGCGGCCGTGTGGTCGATTTCAAGAATTACCTGGGCTCGGGCGTGGCATCGGGCCTCGTATACACCGGCGCGGCGGTGCTCTCTCCATCGATCTTCCGCTATCTCGAGAAGGGCTTTTCGAGCATCGTGTACACGGGCTACACGGGACTCATTACACACGAACGGCTCGACTTCTATGAGCACGAAGGGCTCTGGCTCGACATCGGCACGATACGCTCCCTGCGCACGGCCTCGCTGCGTCTGGCGGGAACGCCCCTCGCGAACAGGGCCGCCGCCGACAGCGGGTTCGACGCCTCTCCGGTCGCGCTCACCGCGCGCGTGGCCGACGGCGCGGCGGTCGTGGATTCGGTGATCGGCGACGAATCCGAAGTGGGCGCCGGCGCGGAGCTTGCCGGGTCGGTGCTCCTGCCGGGAGCTCGCGTGGAAGCGGGCGCCCGTATTACAAACGCCGTGGTTCTGGGCGGGGAGGTGCTGAAGGAATGAGTGTAAAAACGGGACTCGATGTTCTGCTGTCGGACCCGGGACGTTATGCGAACCGCTCGATAGCCCTTATCGCGAACCAGACCTCGGTGGCGTCGTCGTTCGAGTATTCATGGAACGCGTTACTCCGCGCGGGACTTCGCCTGCGCCGGGTATTTTCTCCCGAACACGGTCTCTATGGCACGGAACAGGACCAGGTGCCGGTCGCCGGTCAGCCGGCGGCGGGACCGCAAACCGTGAGCCTGTACGGAGATTCCATAAGCACCCTGCGGCCGGTCGAGGAGATGCTGGACGGCGTGGACACGGTGATATTTGACATTCAGGACGTGGGAGCGCGCTATTATACGTATGTAAACACCATGGCGATGTTCATGGAATCGCTTTCGGGGCGCGACGTGGAATTTATCGTGCTCGTCCGCCCGAACCCTCTGGGCGGGACAGCGGTGGAGGGGCCGTCGCTCGAGCCGGGTTTCGAGTCCTTTGTCGGCGTCTTTCATGTCCCGGTCCGCCACGGACTCACCGCGGGCGAGCTCGCGCTGTGGTACAAAGAACGCCACCGGCTCGACGTTGACCTCAAGGTTACAGGGATGATGGGATGGCGTCGTTCCATGCCCTACGCGGAGACCGGGCTTCCATGGGTGACGCCGTCGCCCAATATGCCGACGCCGGAGACCGCCCTGGTGTACCCCGGGATGTGTCTCCTCGAAGGCACCTCGCTCTCCGAGGGCCGCGGCAGCACCACGCCGTTCCAGCTGTGTGGAGCTCCCTTCATAGAGCCGGGGGAGTACTCCGCGCTCCTCAACGCTCAGGATGTTCCGGGCGTCCGCTTCCGGCCGACGTATTTCAAGCCGACCTTCAACAAGTTCGCAGGCCTCGCTTCGGGCGGCGTCTTCCTGCACGTCACCGATCCGGTGTCGTTCAAACCGTTACTGGCGGGCGTGGCCGTGGTGTGGGCCGCGCGGAAAATCCATGGAGAGCGATGCTCCTTTCCGCGCGGCGTTTACGAGTTCAATTCGAAGCACCCGGCTTTCGATCTCCTCGCCGGGAACGCCGTCCTGCGCGGCATGATAGAGGCCGGCGCGGATATTACGTCGATCGCCGCGAGCTGGATTTCGGATGAAGAGCGATTCCGGGAGACAAAAAAATCCTTCCATCTGTACGATTGAATCCCTACGTAAAAAATAGTATTTGAAATAATAGTGTTTCCGCGCTATATCGGATAGATGACGGCGGTCGTCGGGCCGATCGGCCCATCGGACTCGTCAGCTAAATGGCGCGTACGCGTTGTCCGGCATCGGAGTGCCGGAGCCATCGCGGCGCGTAATCGAGGGTCAAAGGACTGGGAGACATGGAAAAGGCATGCCGCAGGGGCACGGCGAAGAGGGTTCCGCTCGAGAACGGGGAATCGAACGGTAAATACGTGCGGCTGCTCGATTCGGTGGTGAGCGCGCTCTGCCGGCCGGAATCGTACGAGCCGGTGTTTCACGGCGCGCACCACGAGGTCGCCATGCCTTCAATCGAGGCGCTCGGTGAGACCGTCGAGCTCCTGCGTACGGTGTTATTCCCCGGATTCTACGGGCACCCGGAACTCAAGCCGGGAACAATGCAGTTTTACATCGGTTCCGCGATCGACAGAATATTCCTCCTTCTCGCGGAACAGATAAACAGGGGGCTGTGTTTCTCATGCGAGGAGGAGGCGCTGGACTGTGTTATCTGCGAAACAAAAGCGCGCGAAACGACCCTCAAATTCATCGGAGCGCTTCCGGAAATACGGCGGATGCTTGCCGCCGACGTGCGTGCCGCGTACGAGGGCGATCCCGCGGCGAAAAGCCCCGGCGAGGCCATATTCTGCTACCCGAGCATAACCGCCCTCACCAACTACCGGATCGCCCACGAGCTGTACCGCCTCGACGTTCCCCTCATCCCGAGAATAATAACGGAGATGGCCCATTCGACCACCGGTATCGACATCCATCCGGGCGCGCGTATAGGAGAAAGCTTCTTCATAGATCATGGAACCGGGGTCGTTATCGGCGAAACCTGCATCATCGGGAATAATGTGCGCATTTACCAGGGCGTGACGCTCGGGGCAAAAAGCTTTCCGCTCGATGAGGCGGGAAGGCCCATCAAGGGCATTCCGCGGCATCCGGTCGTGGAGGACGATGTCATCATCTATTCGGGCGCGACAATACTCGGGCGCATAACCATAGGGCGCGGCGCGGAGATCGGCGGAAACGTCTGGCTGACGCGCGATGTCCCGCCGGGCACCAGAGTGTACCAGGGCAGGGATGACGAGTAATCGTCACCTGAATCATAACGCGGCCGTCTGCTGAAAGTACACCGCGGAGCGATGTAAACGAAAAAATGGCCGGAACACGCACAACGAAGACGAATCCTCGACGCAGCGACGGAAAGTCGGCATCCCGCGATGAAAGCCTGTATCGCGCCCTGATGGAAAGCGTTGCCGACGCAATCCTTATAGCGGATATGAAGGGGATTTTGACAGACGCCAACCGGAGGGCGGCGGACCTCCTTGCCATCCCGCGAAGAACGCTCATCGGAATGCGCATTTCGCAGATACATCCCCCGGATGAGGCGACCAGGATCAGGGCAGCCTTCGCCAGCCTGAAAAAGCGCGAGTCGATGATGATTTCCGATGTAAGCGTGCTGAAAGCTGACGGCGAGCGCATACCGGTGGAGATAACCGGCACGATAATGAAGCTCGGGAACCGCAGGCTGGCGCTGGGGATTTTCCGCGATCAGCGTCCCCGCATCCGCGATCAGGAAAAGATACGGGAGAGCGAGGAGAAGTTCCGGCTGCTCTTCAACAGCGGCAACGACGCGGTATTCGTCCACGGTTTCGGTCCAGGGGGCGAGATCGGCCGCTTCACTGAGGTGAACGACGTCGCATGCCGCGTGCTCGGTTATTCACGCAAAGAGCTTCTTAAAAAGACTCCTCTGGATATAGACCCGCATAACAGCCCCGATGAGCTTGAGAGGATAAAGGCCTCACTCATGCGGGACGGCCAGGTGATCTTCGAGACGCATCATCGCACTAAATCGGGTATACGTATCCCCGTTGAGATAAATTCGCTCGCGGTGGAAATCGACGGCAGGCCCAGCATTATCTCTATCGCCCGCGACGTCACCGAGCGAATGCGCGTCGAACAGGAGTTGAGGGCGAGTGAACGCAATTACCGCGAGATCTTCAACTCCACGCGTGACGCGATAGTAATACACGACGCGAAGACCGGGAGTATCCTTGACATCAACGATGCCGCCGAGCGGATGTACGGAATAGCGCGCAACGATATTCAGCGGCTGACCATAGAGGACCTCAGCGTGGTGGACGAGGGCTATACGCTTAAGGCGGCGTCTGCCAGGATCGCTGAGGCCAAGAAGAAGGGAAGCGTTACTTTCGAATGGCACGCGCGCGATCGCGATGGCAGGACCTTCTGGGTCGAGGTGACGCTCAATCGCACGGAAATCGCTGGAAAGCAGCGCGTCATCGCGGTGGTGCGTGATATCGAGGACCGCAGGAGGGCGGACGAGCGGCTCAGTACGCTCTCGAGGGCGGTCGAGCAGAGTCCGGTCTCGATCGTTATAACCGACGAGAAAGGCGATCTCGAATTCGTTAACCCGGCGTTTGCGGAGGTAACCGGCTATGCTCCGGAGGAGGTGATCGGCAAGAATCCGCGTATTCTGAAATCCGGGCTTATGGACCAGTCGGTCTACGAAGAGCTCTGGCGGATCATCGCGGGCGGGAACAACTGGAAGGGGGAGTTCATCAACAGGAAGAAAAACGGGGACATTTACTGGGAGCATGCCGTGATTTCACCGGTCAAGAACTCACGCGGTGATATCACTCATTACGTGGGCGTAAAGGACGACGTGACGGAGCTCATCACCACTCAAAAGGCCCTTAAAACCTCTGAAGAACGCTACCGCATACTCTCGGAAATCACCTCGGACTACGCCTACTCGGCACGCGTAGACGCGGATGGAAGCGTACACATCGAATGGATTACCGAGGCCTTCACCCGGATAACCGGGTACGACGTGGGCCTTATCAACGAGAAGAGCTTCTTCGAAATCCTGGTCCACGAAGAGGACCGTCCCGCCCTGAAACGGCGGTTCGAACGCCTGCTCTCGGGAAACCCCGATGTCAGCGAATACCGGATCTGGACCAAAGACAGACTGATCCGGTGGGTGCGCGTGTACGGAAGGCCGGTCCGCGACGAAGAAAGCGGGCGGGTCGTGCGGATAATCGCGGCCGCGCAGGACATCACCGTCGAGAAAGACGCGCAGGACCGCATCGCGGCGCAGAACGCCTTCATGATGATGGTGCTTGAGTCGATCCCGTATCCCTTCTTCGTGATCGACACCCGGGACTACTCGGTGAAGATAGCGAACTCGGCGACGCGAAACATGGGCATTGATATTAATGACAAGTGCTACTGCCTCATGCATAAGAAAGGCACTCCGTGCGCCGACGAGGGATTCGCATGCCCGATGGTAGAGGTGCTCAGAACCAGGAAACCGTTCGTCACCGAACACGTGCACGCGCATCCCGGCGCCGAGGATAAGATCGTCGAGGTGCACGCCTTTCCGATAACCGACTCCTCGGGGGCGGTGAGCCAGATGATCGAGTACCAGATCGACATCACCGAGCGCACCAGGAAGGACCGCCTGTTGCACGAGGCACAGGAAAAGTACCGTGCACTGGTGGAACACGTTCCGGCGGTTACCTATATTTCGGCTCTGGATGACGCGAGCACGACCATCTACGTGAGTCCCCAGATAAAAACGATCCTGGGGATTGAGCCGGAAACTTTCATTAAATCTCCCGAGCTGTTCTTCGCCATGATGGTCGAGGAAGACAGGCCGGGCGTTCTGGAGGCGCTGAAACGGGCTCACCATGGGGGCGGGACTTTTGTGGCGGAATACCGTATGCGAAATCCCTCAGGTGAAATAGTATGGCTCAGGGACGAGGCCCGGGTGGTTCGCGATGAGCGCGGGACGCCGCTTTTCATGCAGGGACTGATGATCGACCTGACCGAGCGCAAGGACATGGAGCTCGCCCTGCAGAGATTCCGCGCGGCCATTGACAGCTCCGCCGACTCGATTTACATAATCGACGCGGAGGAGATGCGTTTCATCGACGTAAACGCCACCGCGACCGATATGCTCGGCTATACGCGCGAAGAGTTGCTCGCGATGGGGCCTCACGACCTCGACCCGAATTATTTATACAGCGAGATTCAGGACACATTCAACGACGTGATAGCCCGCTTCCCGGAGAAGAGGGTGATCGAAAGCCAGCACATCCGCAAAGACGGAACGCTCGTGCCGGTCGAGGTATACATGGGAGCCTTCCATTCAGGCGAAGGATGGCTCGTCATCGGTGTCGTCCGGGATATTACCGAAAGGAAACGGAACCATGAGATGCTCCAGCGGGCGAAATACGAGGCGGAGAAGGCCAACAGGGCGAAGAGCGAGTTCCTCGCAAACATGAGCCACGAGCTGCGGACACCGCTGAACGCCATACTCGGATTCAGCCAGCTGCTGGAGCGTCACAGGGAGGAAGACCGAAGGGAAAAGCTTCTCGAGTATATCGGCTACATACAGCAGAGCGGAAAGCACCTGCTCGAGATGGTGAACGATATCCTGGACCTCGCCAAGATAGAGTCCGGAAGACTGGACGTTGAGAAGAAGCGCTTCCATATCGCCGGGATGATCGCCGGATCGATTTCCACGGTGCGCTCGATAGCGGAAAAGAAGGGCCTCGAAGTTGTCCAGAACATCCCGCCCGACGTCGGGTGGCTCGTCGCGGACGAGGTCCGGATAAAACAGATCATGTTCAATCTTCTCTCGAACGCGATCAAATTTACCGAAAGAGGCAAACGGATCGGCGTCGACGCCTTGCCGGCGGGAGACCATGTCGAGATCACCGTATGGGACGAGGGCAGGGGCATAGACGCCGCCGACCTCGGGAGGATCTTCGACCCGTTCGAGCAGGTTTCCTCTTCGAGCGGCCACAAAGAGCAGGGGACCGGCCTCGGGCTGTCCATCACCAGGCGGCTGGTGCAACTTCACGGGGGGACCATTGCGGTAAAGAGCGCCCCCGGCGCGGGAAGCCGCTTTACCGTTACCATACCCGGAAGGAGTGCACTGACGGAATCCCCCGCTCCTACCAGCTTCAATGTCGAACATAGGGACGGGCCCGCACAGGGTCTTCGTAAGACCGTCCTCATCGTCGATGATAACGAAATTAACCTCAGGCTTCTCGCCACGGCCCTTAAACAGTTCGATTTCAATCTGCTGAGCGCGTCGTCCGGGGAAAAGGCGCTCGAACTCGCGGCGGAGAAAATCCCGGACCTCGTGATTATGGACATACAGCTTCCCGGAATGAACGGCGTGGAGGCGATGAAGACGATGAGGCGCATCGTCGGCGGGAAAACATCCTTTATCGCCCTCACCGCGCACGCCATGAAGGGTGATCGAGAGCGCTTCATGGCCGAGGGCTTCGACGGGTATATATCGAAGCCGATCAGCATTCCCGTCCTCTATCAGACCATCAGGGACCTTGTCCGTTGAAGAGGCCGCTCCCGCACAGGCGGCCGTCCCCAGCGATTACGGCCGATCGTCTTTAAAATGTACCCGCCTCGCAATATTTTAATTGACATTATATCCGTCGGGTACATAATGAGTAAGCACTCACTCATTTTGTGGGCGACCTCCCTGTGAAAAGGAGCCGGTTATGAATACGGATCTGGTCAAGGCTCATCTCAATCTCAACGCGGTACTGGTAAACCTCGAGGACCTCGTGGTGTACGACGAGGAGATGGCGGCATTGTCGAGGAACTGGAACATCTCCATCCAGTTTATCGTGCGCAACGGGCCGAGCGCGTTCATCCGGTTCGAGAACGGCACGTGTACGGTGGGCAAAGGCAGGTGGCGGAAACCCTCGATCATCCTTTATTTCCTGTCGCCCGGGCACCTGGTGCGGATGTTCGATGGAAAGGCGCAGCCGGTGTTGCTCAAGGGATTCACGAAGCTCGGTTTTCTCATGAAGGATTTTCCGAAACTGACAGCCCGGCTGGAGCATTATCTGAAGCCCACGCCGGAGCTTCTGGCCGATAAAAACTACCTCGCGGTCAATACGCGCTTCACCATCACGACTGCCGCCTTCGCCATCAGCGAACTGGGCAAGGTCGATCCCATCGCCCGGATGATCTCGTCGCACATCAGAAACGGAGTTACCCTCATGAAGGTCAACCCTGGGGGACCGGCCGCCATGGTGAAATTCCAGGATGGCAACATAGAAGCGGCGAAGGGCGACACGGCGAAACCCATGTCGGCAATGCTGTTCCGCAATCTCAAGGTGGCGAACGACATCCTCAACCAGAAGCTCGACGCGTTCACCGCCATCGCGACCGGCGATCTCATGCCGCGCGGTCAGATAGGGATGATCGATTCGGTGAGCCTGCTTCTCGATCGAATTCCACTGTACCTTGGCTGAAGGGAGGATACCAGATGAAGACGTATACCTATAAAAAATCGGTGGCGCTTTTCAAACGCGCGGCGAAGGTGATTCCCTGCGGTATTTACGGGCACCTCAGCCCGGCGCCGCTCGTACCGGCGACGGATTATCCTTTTTACGCCTCACGGGCCAGGGGCTCGCGCTTCTGGGACGTGGACGGAAACGAGTTCATCGACTACATGTGCGCCTACGGACCCATGGTGCTCGGCTACAACAATCCGAAGGTCGACGCCGCGGCGATGAAACAGCTGAAGAGCGGGAATTGCATAACATCTCCGGCCCCGGTAATGGTGGAACTGGCCGAGTATCTGGTCGATACCCTGAGCATCGCGGACTGGGCCTTTTTCGCGAAGAACGGGGGGGATGTGACCTCATACGCGCTTATGACCGCGCGCGCCGCGACGGGCAGGAAGAAGGTAATCCTGGTCCGCGGTGGATATCACGGCGTCGCCCCGTGGGCGCAGGCCCCCGGTCACCCCGGCATCATCGACGAGGACCAGGCGACAATCCTGCGTGTTGAATGGAACGATTTCGAGGGACTGGAACGGCTGGTTAACGCGCATCCCGGAGAGATCGCCGCGTTCATGGCCACACCATATCACCACCCCACGTTCGCCGACAGCGAACTTCCGGCGCCCGGTTACTGGAACAGGGTGGAAGCGCTCTGCAAAAAGAACGGAATCGTCCTGATCATCGACGACGTGCGCTGCGGCTTCAGGCTCGATATGCGCGGTTCGAACGAATACTTCGGCTTCAAGCCCGACCTCGCCTGTTATTGCAAGGCGATCGCCAATGGATATCCTATCTCCGCCCTGGTCGGCACCGAGGCGCTAAAGACTGCGGCCGCCAGGGTCTTCTATACCGGAAGCTACTGGTTCTCCGCCGTCCCGATGGCCGCGGCAATCGCCTCCTTGAAGGAGCTCAGGCGTCTGAAGGCACCGGAGCTCATGATCGCGCGCGGTAAAAAGCTCCTTAACGGATTGGTCGAAATAGCGAGGTCGCACGGATACACGCTGAGGGTGAGCGGAGTTCCCTCCATGCCATCGGTTTATATCACCGACGACGAGAGCCTCATGCTGCATCAGGACTGGTGCGCCGAATGCACCAAGCGCGGCGTGTTCTTCACGTCTCATCACAACTGGTTCATTTCGACCGCCCATACGGACGCGGATATCAAGAAAACCTGGAACGTGGTGGACGAGGCCTTCAGGGTCGTAAAGAAAAAGTACGGCGCGTAAGCGATACCCCGAGGTATGACGCCGTCCGGGGCCCTTGACGGACTCCCGGCGGCGCGCTCTCCACAAAATAGTTGACGGCCTTCGTCGGGCCGCGTACTATTAGCGCTTTCAAGACGACCGTAAATATACATTCGGAAAGCGCCGCCATGCCCGAAGACAACAAGATCACTCATGAAATAATCGCGCTCAAGGTGAAAATCAACCTGCCGCGGCAGTCCTCGTCGGGGCTGCTTGTCGCTTACATCGACGCGGCGCGTCTGAACTACCTCGGGTCTTTCTCGATCGTCGCGGTAGGCCAGGACCTGGTGCGCGAAAAACTCGCCCGCCCCCACGGCGAACTGGTAAAGGCGATCATGCAGGGCATCTCCCGCCTGGAACTCAACGTCGATCTTCACGGGAAGCTGAAAGCCAACATTGACGGAGTCGTCACCCAGGAGACCATGCGGGCCATAGTGGCCAATATTCAGGCGAAGGACATCGGGACCGCCGAGAACTACATAAAGAAGGTGATCGAAAAAGCCCTCGCGCTGGATAAAACGGAGGCCCAGCTCGACTTCGAGCCCGTCAGTTACGGTCAGTACTCCGAGCTCATGGTCGAGGATGAGGTCGAAAAGATGACCTTCGCGCAGAAGATCAAACTCGTCCTTCCATACGTGAATAACAGGAACGACATCGCCGAAAGCGTGGTGAAGGGCGCGGTGAACGATGTCGCCCTCGTAAAATTCGCCTTCGAGCGGGGCGAGCGGCTGTTCGGGCGGGGGCTTATCATATACGGCATGGTGAGCAAATCGGTCAACAACGTCTTCCTGGCCGTCGGACCGGACCGCGCCTTCAAAGACACGGATATCCTCGCTCCGGTTTCGGATTTCATGGACGATCTCGAATCGCTGGTGGACTCCGAATCGTTCGACGACCAGGCCGCGGTCAGAATCGACAGCGTAATACGCCGGGCGAATCCTGCACAGCTTGCGGACGCGGCTTCAAAAGGCGACCGGGCCCTCGCGGGCAAGGCGGTCGCGGCCCTGCTGACGACCGGTATCGGCGACGGAGTGGACGCCGAGGCCGATTCCCTGCTGATGAATTCCCTCCGGATGGAGCTTCTGCTCAAGCCGGGAACACGGGCCCAGAGGCGATCGACCGAGGCCCAGGAGGCGCCCGCGAAGGAGGAGGCTCCGGGCGGCATGAAGCTTATCAATTGCGATCTTATACTTTCTCCCACCCGGGGGCGCAATATATCCAGCCTCAGGCCGGGCGACCACGTACAGGTGATGCTCGACAGCTCAAATCCCGTCGCGTATAAGATACTGAAACAGCTCAACCTGATAACCGCGGACAAAGTAAAGCCCGTCGGCGCCACGGTCTACTCGATCAAGCACCATCCGAAGGAAGGGTACAAAGTTTTCGTCCACATCGTAAAGGGTATCCTCGGAAAGGCGGAGGAGGAGCAGGACATACGGATCAAGACGGGAGACCCGGTCGTTGAGGAAAAGATGCGTCAGGCGTCGAGCAGCATGGTGATCGGCATAGTGGCGGGCGTTGTCGTTTTGCTTATCGTTATCCTCATATTCCTGCTTCTGTGATTGCCCGCCGCGGCGGTCGCGGCAATTTTGGTTTGACTTTTATCTTTCCGATTATAGTGTGGGAAACTTTTTTTGGAGGATGCCATGGCTTACAAGATCACCGGTGACTGCACAATGTGCGGGACCTGCGCGGACGAGTGCCCGGTCTCGGCAATAAAGGAAGGAAAGGAGACCTACGTGATCGACGCCGATATCTGCACCAGTTGCGGGTCCTGCGTCGATGTCTGCCCCGCGGAGGCGATAGTCGAGGCGTAATACCGCCCTGTTCATCCGATAGAACGGTTTCGGCCGCGGCGGTCGCGTGCCGCGTCCTTGTTCCGCGACCGAGCCGTTCCGTTGGATGGTGCGACGTGGCGGAAAATAATCGGAGATAGAAAGTCCGTAATTGAAAAAACCCGACCACCTGTTCCGCGTAATCGCCATATCCCTGCTGCTTGTGTCGATGGGCGGATGGACACACCTGAAAGGGGCCGAAACGACCGGCTCCGCCGATTCCGAAGCACACCGGATTCGCAGAAGTATGGAAAAGCACTACCGTAACTGGGATCGGGGGCTTTTCGGTAGCCGGCGATTTTACCGGCGCGAGCTCGAGAGCTTTCTGTCCGGCCGCGTCGGAGAAAAAATCGCCACGGGGTTCGATTATACGCTCGTGTATCCGGAGGCCCTGACCGCGAGGCGTTTCATGTGTAAATTCCGGTACGGTGCGTGGCTTGAGGTTAGAGGAGAGCTGTCCGAGTCCGACCTGAAGGCCCTTGCGGGCGGAGAGGCCGCGGGGCCGCCGCGGTGGTGGAGGGTGCCGCTTCTGGTCTCCTTCGAAGGAAAGCTCAAAAGATTCAGACTCGATGACGGCCCCCCGCGGTCGGTGGTCATTGTTCTCGAGGTTCTTCGACCGGTGTCGTCCCGGGGCGCAATCCAGGGCGCTCCGGCGAAGGGACCCGATGATTGAAAAAAGGAGCACACGCCATGTGCGGAATAATCGGATACGTCGGTAAGCGCAGCGCGGCCGGGATAATCGTGAGGGGCTTGAAGAGACTCGAGTACCGCGGCTACGATTCCGCCGGCATCGCCCTTGTCGACGGCGGGCTTTATTACCGGAAAAAACAGGGCAAGATAGCGGACCTCGAGGGTGTCCTCGATTACCCCGCGCTCGAGCGCTACCGAACGGGCATAGGGCACACCCGCTGGGCGACCCACGGAGTGCCCTCGGACCGAAACGCCCATCCGCACCTCTGCTGCGCGGGGAAGATAGCACTGGTGCATAACGGAATAATAGAGAACTTCGCCTCGATCAAGAGAACCCTTCTCGACAAGGGGCATACCATCTCGAGCGAAACAGACACCGAAGTGGTCGTCCACCTCATCGAGTACTATTACTCGAACAACACGCTCATCGACGCGGTGATGAAAGCGCTCTCTAAGATAGAGGGCACTTTTGGAATAGCCGTCGTATCCAGCGACGAGCCCGACAGAATAATAGCCGCGCGGCGGGGAAGCCCGCTGATACTCGGGGTGGGGGATGACGAGATGATACTCGCATCGGACGCGAGCGCCATCGTCGAGCATACGCGCAGGGTCATCTACCTCGAAGACAACGAGATGCTCGAGATAACCGCCGGCGAATACCGCACCTACGACCTCGAAAAGAACCGGAAAAGCAAGACCGTCGAGGATATCGACTGGGACATCGCCCTCATTGAAAAGCAGGGATACGACCATTTCATGCTCAAGGAAATCTACGAGCAGCCGGAGACAGTACTCAACGCGTTCCGGGGAAGGGTGCTTCCGGATCTCGGCACCGCACGGCTCGACGGCCTCAGGCTTACGGATGACGAGCTGAACTCGATCGAGCGCATAATCTTCATCGCCTGCGGGACCTCCTGGCATGCCGGGCTGGTGGGGGAGTACCTCATCGAGCAGTACGCGCGAATACCGGTGGAGGTCGAGTACGCCTCGGAGTTCCGCTACCGCCGGCCCATCCTCCGAAAAGGAGATCTGGTTATCGTGATCAGTCAGTCCGGTGAGACGGCCGATACGCTGGCGGCGCTCAGAGAGGCGAAGGCGCGCGGGGTGAGGGTGCTGGGAATCACCAACGTTGTGGGAAGCACCATCGCCCGGGAGAGTGACGGCGGCGTATACATCCACGCCGGTCCCGAGATAGGCGTGGCGTCCACCAAGGCCTTCACCTCGCAGATAACGGTGCTCATCCTCATCACGATTCTGCTCTCTCGCCGCAGGGACATGACCGCTGAAAAGGGCCGCGGCATCATAGAGGACCTCATGCGGATTCCGGAATACGTTACGAAGATACTGGAGGGGGACGATCACATCAGGGAGATCGCCGCCATTTACCGCGAGAGCCGAAATTTTCTCTACCTGGGGCGCGGCATCCATTTCCCCGTGGCGCTCGAGGGCGCGCTCAAGCTGAAGGAAATCTCGTACGTGCACGCGGAGGGATATCCCGCGGCCGAGATGAAACACGGACCGATCGCTCTCATCGACGAGAAGATGCCGGTTGTTTTCATCGCCCCGCGCGACGAAGTGTACGACAAAATCGTAAGCAACATGCAGGAGGTGCGGGCGCGCAACGGCCGTATCATCGCCATCGCGAACGAGGGGGATGATGAGATCAGGTCGCTCGCCGAACACGTAATATACGTGCCGCCCACAAAAAAGATCGTCTCGCCGCTTTTAACCGTGGTGCCCCTGCAGCTTCTCGCGTACCACATCGCCGTACTTCGCGGGTGCGACGTTGACCAGCCGCGCAATCTCGCCAAGAGCGTCACGGTGGAATAGGGAATGCTAGACGGTGCGCAGGGAAAGCATGTGCGTGTCGACTGAGGTTTTGTCGAGGATATTCGCCACGTAGACCGAAAAATCGTTTTCCAGGTCGATGATGATCTCGCGCTTCTGCGGCTGAAGCTTCTTGTCGGTCAAAAGCCGCACTATCGGATTGAGGGAGTTGTTCTTCCTGAGCTCGAGGATCCGGGCGATCTCGCCGGTGTTAAGCCGTATCATTTCCTCCGCCTCGAAGATGTAGTCTCCCATGTTGATCATGAATCCGATCCCCTTGATGAAATCCCGAAAATCGTCGTAGATGAACTGCGAGTGCTTTTTAAAGGCGGCGTGCACGCCGTTCTGCATGATGCGCAGCGCGCGCTTCTGGGTGTACGCCGGCTTGTAGGCCCGCTCGGTGGTGAGGGCGCTGAACGCGTCGCACATGCTGATCAGGCGGACGTCCCTGGGGACCTTTTCGATAAAGCCCTGGTGGTCGAAGCCAAAGGGGTATCCCATGCCGTCGGAGCGCTCGTGGTGAAAGAGGATGGCCTGCTTCTGGAACCTGGTTATGTTCCTGTTGTTTTCGGCTATCTTGTAACCGTAGTGGGGATGCTCCATGAGGCTCTTGATTTCTTCCACCGTGAGCTCGGTGGGCTTGTTCACGATGCGGTACCCCACTATGGCTTTGCCGATGTCGTGCAGGAGGCCGCCCACACCGATTTCGATGGTGCGGTCGCGGCTGTAGCCGAGGCGGACGGCCAGCGTCGAGGCGATGACCGCGACGTTCGCCGAATGTACGAAAGTATATTCGTCGTAGTTTTTGAGCTCTTTAAGCGTGACAAGCACCGCGTCGTCGCTCTGCGCCACATCGTCGATGATCCCCTCGATGAGCTCCTTGGAACGGCCGATTTTGGCGCGGGATATGTCGATCTCCTGCCCCATGTGGAGCCGCTCCGCGATTTCATCGAGGATGGCCTTCGAGGTTTCCCTCGCTCGTGCCTGGGTTTCGACCGATACCGCGTTTTTAGTCAGGTCGAGTCCGGCGGGGTTGGTGCCCGCGTCGAAGGATTTACTGTAGTACAGATAGCGCAGCCCCCGCTCGAGACATGAATTGATCATCTGTTCCGTGAGAGGGGAGTTGGCCGCGACGACCTGAGAGCCGAATTCGTCGTACACGTTATGGCTGTAAACGGTTCCGGGCTTGACGCTCTTCAGGTCGATTTTTATGCCTTCAACGCGAAGGTTTTCGGGTAGGAGGTTGTTTTCCATCGATGCCTTTTCCGTTTATTCGAAAAAGCCGGCGGCCCGGCTGCGCGCCGGGATGACGGCCATGTAAAAATACCTCTCCGGCTAGCCATGCGGAAAACGAGGGTAATACATACCAGAACCGTCTTAATTTTTCAATTAAAATATTCATGCTCAGTCACCGATATCGTATCGCCTGGCGATCGTGAATGTATTCGGCGGCGGTATCCCACGCGGCACCGGCGAGACATAATGGAACTTTTTGGCCTCTGCCGCCCAATAATGATTGACATAAAAAAATGCGGGGTGTACCAGAAAATCAGACATGATCGAAGTATCCGGCCCCGCCGGTGATCTGTCCGTCTGCCCGCGCGACGTTTCAAGGGTCCGGAGCGAGGGGCATATTCACCGAACTGAGAGGGAATGATGATAGTTATTGAAAGCATAGACCATATCGGGATCACGGTATCAAATCTCGATCGCTCGATAGAATTCTACCGGGAGCTGTTCGATTTCGAGGTCGTAGAAAAGATGAGCAACGCCCGCGAGGCATTTATAAAAGTCGGCGAGATCATGATCGGCCTCTTCGAGATCGAGGGATACGCGAACCAGCAGGGCACGAAAAACCATATCAGCCTCTTTATCGACGAGGAAGATTTTGATGACGCGGTCGATGAGCTTCGCGAAAACGATATAACCATCGTATTCGGTCCCGAGAATCTCCGCGGAGGGAAGTCCGTTGTCTTCCTCGATCCGGATGGCAACCAGGTGGAACTCTGCTATCCGAGGATGAACATATAGGCGCGCGGTCATGGAGGCCCGGATCAGGGAGCTTATCCGTAATGCGAAAATAGTTGCCGTGGCGGTTTTCGGAGACACGAAGAGCGCCGTCAGGACAGCGGCTTTGCTTGAAGATGCGTCGCTTCCGCTCG
>JAGODA010000028.1 GCA_017998475.1 Spirochaetota bacterium
CTTCTGGAGGCGCAGCGTCTGGAGAGCCGAACGCGCTACGACATGGAGATGCTGCTGGAGATGGGATACTGCTCGGGCATAGAGAACTACTCGCGGATCATAGGCCGCCGCGCGGCAGGAGAGCCCCCGCCCACGCTGCTTAACTACTTCCGGGGCAACTTCATGCTCTTTGTGGACGAGTCGCACGTAACGCTGCCGCAGGTGCGCGGCATGTTCGAGGGTGACCGTTCGCGGAAGACCAGCCTGGTGGAATACGGATTCCGCCTGCCCTCGGCGCTCGACAACCGGCCGCTCTACTTCGAGGAGTTCGAGCGCATCATCGATCGCGCGGTCTTCGTTTCGGCCACCCCGGCCGACTACGAGCTCTCCGTGAGCGCGCAGGTGGTCGAGCAGGTCATCCGGCCGACCGGACTCATCGACCCGGCGATCGAGGTGCGCCCGGCGCGCAACCAGGTGGACGACCTGATCGGCGAGGTGCGCGCCCGCGCAGAGAGGAACGAGCGCGTGCTGGTGACCACGCTCACCAAGAAGATGGCCGAGGACCTCACGGCATACCTGGACAACGCCGGCCTTCGGGCAAAATACCTTCATTCCGAGATCGAGACGATCGAGCGCGTCGAGATCATACGCGACCTCAGGAAGGGCGAATTCGACTGCCTGGTGGGCATCAACCTGCTGCGCGAGGGGCTCGACATCCCCGAGGTTTCGCTGGTCGCGATACTCGACGCGGACAAGGAGGGCTTTCTTCGCTCGGCGCGGTCTCTCATCCAGACGGCGGGGCGCGCGGCGCGCAATCTGGGCGGCACGGTCATAATGTACGCGGAAAAGATAACGCCCTCGATGCAGACGGCCATGGACGAGACGAACCGCCGCCGCGAGATACAGTCACGCTACAACGCGGAGCACGGCATCACCCCCGCGTCGATCTCCAAGGAGATCGTTGACATCATTGAGCGTGAGTACCACAGCGACGACGAGTACGCGTCGTACGTGGCCGAATATAAAAACGCGTACCGCACCTCGAACGCGGCGACGCTGAAGGAGCTTATCGAAACCATCCGCGCCGACATGCTCTCCGCCGCGTCGAACCTGGAGTTCGAGAAAGCCGCGGTGCTGCGCGATCAGATGATGGAGGCCGAGAAAAAACTCTCACTGCTCGAAAAGGCCAAAAAATGATACGAATGCCCGGCGAACACGAAATCATTCACATAATTGACGCGGCGCTGCGCGAGGACATCGGCGACGGCGACGTCACCTCGAACGCGATATTCACCGGAGACGAGCTCTCGACCGCGCGCGTCATCGCCAAGGAGGACGGTGTTTTCTGCGGCGGCGATGTGGTGCGCATGGTGTACCGGCGTCTGAGCCAGGAGGTGCGCGTAGCGCCACTCAAAAACGACGGTGAGACGATAGCGAGCGGGGAGACCGCCCTGATGCTCTCGGGCCCGACGGCGGCGCTTCTCACCGGCGAGCGCACCGCGCTCAATTTCGCCCAGCGCATGTCGGGCATAGCGACCGCCGCCCGTTCCGCGGCCGCCCTCGTGGCGGGGACCTCCATCCGTATTCTGGATACGCGAAAGACCGCTCCGGGTCTGCGCCTGCTCGACAAGTACGCGGTGGCGGCAGGGGGTGGCACCAACCACCGCATGGGCCTCTTCGACATGGTGATGATCAAGGACAACCACATCCGCGCGGCCGGCGGCATCGCCGAGACAGTACGGCGCGTGCGCGCGGCGCACGGGTCTCGGCTCAAGGTCGAGGTCGAGGTGACGGACGCGGCCGAGGCCCGGGAGGCCGCGGAGGCCGGCGCGGACATCATCATGCTCGACAACATGGACAGGGAACACATGAGCGAGGCGATCGGGATCATCGCCGGGCGAGCGAAGATAGAGATTTCGGGGAACATGGATGAAGAGCGCGTGAAGGAGATAGCGGACCTCGCGATCGATTTCATCTCTATCGGCGCGCTCACGCACTCGGTGAGGGCGTTCGACCTTTCAATGCGCTTCGAGTAGCACAGGTTTCTTATTCGCCGAGTTTAAGCGCCGTGTAGGCCGGATAAAATCCGTATCGCTCATAGAAGGGAAACGCCTCTTCGTTTCCCGCGGCCACGACGATAGCGATCTCCACGGCCTGCCCCGCCTTCAGCCAGTCGAGCGCCCTCCGCACCAATCCGTCGCCCGTGCCGGAGCGCCGGTACCCCTCCTCAATGAAGAGTGAATCGACCTCACCGCGGCCCTTGCGGTCGATTGTGCTTATGCAGTAGCCGACGATCGCAACTCCGGCGCGGGCGACATCGATCCGGAAGTCGATATCGTCGAGGAGGAATTTTTTAACGCGTTTTTCGAATGTAAAGGTCTCGTAATGCGCCCGAAAGTGCGGGGAACGGCGCAGGTGGTGCGCGTTCAGCTTTTCCCACAGCGGCCGTAGTGCCGCTATTTCAGCTACCGGCAGGGTATGGAATTCGACAGGATCCATGACGGCGCCTTACCGGCCCCCGGAGCGCTCCCAGCGGTGGCCGCTGAGCGCGATGAGAAGTATGGCCGGCATGTAGAAGAGCCACGTCAGAATCATGCAGTAGGGCGCAATCGACTCGACCCGGACGTTGTACAGAACTCCGATGATCTCGGTGACAAACCAGGAGCTTACGCCGGCGGCGATAAGCCTGGCGTTCGTTGCCGGAAAGAGGCGGTTGCGCACCGTCTCCCATCCCACCCAGAGCGATGTGGTGAGGATAAGTGCGTAGAAAAGCGAGGGATAGAACTGTCCCGCCGCGTGGAGCGGACCGGCGAGAAACAGGAAGATGATGGCAACCGGAACGTAGAAGAGGAGCGGAAACGCGAGGCGCCGTCCGAGCGGCGCGCCGGAGCGCAGGAAGGTGAAGCCGCGCGCGTGGCGGATGATGAGCAGCAGATGGGCCGCGATCGAGAGGGCCGCGCCGACGAGAAACGCCCCGTTCTTGAACGATACATCGTCATGGTACACCCAGACGCTCATGCACGCGTCCACGATGACTATGCAGATGTATGCCGCCACGAGGAGGAGTGTGTCTTTCGAGCCGAGTCCGTTTCTCCCGATGACGAACACAATCGCCGCGCACAGCATCGATACCACTGGCTTGGCGAATGCCGGGTAGAGGCTCGCGGTGCCGTAGAGCAGATTCATCCAGTCCACCGAAAAAAATGACCCGGTAATGAAAAGCGCCGTTGCCGCGGCCGCGATGACGATGCCGATGTTCGGGATCGATGCCCGGGAATCTTCTACGGTTTTCATGTCTGTCCTCCTCTTCTGGTGAAATTCCTTCGGTATTCAATGTATCCGCCCGTAGCGCGGTCGGGGCACGAAATCTTCATCACTCCGGGCACATCAGGTACAGGGTGAGCGCGCCCTGCGCGATCGAGAGTACGAGCGTGGCGGCGAGCATGAGGCGCGAGACCGGCAGGGTGAATTGCGTGTTGCCGCGCCGGATGAACCAGGTATGCGCGCAGAACGCGAAGATGCCGCCGGACGCCACCAGGAGTGAAACGATGAGCCCCGCGGTCCCGCCGTCTTTAAGAAGCGTGAGGCCGTACAGCATGACGAAAAGCACGGGGAAGTGGATGATGAGAAAGCCCGTGATACCTCCCGGCAGGCGGAAGAGCTCCCATTCCTTCCAGTATGCGGATTCTATCTCGTGGTTGATGAGCACCACCGCGTTGGCAAGGTACAGCCAGAAAAGCGTTTCCCGCATGGCGGTTACCTCCGTCCGGAAAGCGTGAGGATGTCGCCGACCGCTTCCATCCCGGCGGTGCTGTCCTCCGCGTGGAAGATCACGCGCCCGTCATGGTGTTCCAGGCGCACCGAGAGGCGGGCGTTCCCGCACTCCTTGATCGGTCTGTTCATGGCACCGCTGGCGGGCGCGGCGAGCGATCCGGTGGCAAGCTGTTCCGCCTCGACCGCAAGCCGGTGTCGCCTGTCAGAAATTGTCACGGATAGTCTGTTACCGGCCTTATCGATCTTCCGGATAGTCGCTCCTGTATAGGTCATGAAACGGTAAAGCTTCCCGCCGGCGTACAGGAAGCACAGGAAGCCGTTAAAATGCCGTCCACGCCAGGGAATTTTCGCTATGGAAAGCATGAACGAGCCCTCTGAACCCCGAAATGTATTCCCCTGAAGCCATATCCACGATTCGGGGAAAGACGTTCCCCAGTCCTTCTCGATATAGCCGCGCCCGTTGTCGAAAGAGCATACGGCTCCATCGATTTTCAGCTCTCCTGAAAGGCGGTGACCCATGGAAACCACGCCGTGGTAGCACTCCATAGAGGGCACAAAGGAATACCACCCCATGATGCCGGGGGAAAGTGGCCTGACGGGGTAGGGGAAAACACCATCGAACCGGAGCTCGCCGGTAACGCGCGTTCCATCGTTGTCGATGTCGAGTGAGATGCCTTCTGTTGAAAAGCGGCATCTCCCTATTTCAACCTGGAAGCGGTCGCGCAGCCACCTGAATTCGGACAGATCGTACTGAAAGTAGCGCGAGACACCGGTCATTCCGTCGATCATCTGTATGAAGGCGTGTCGTTCGCCGGAGAGGGAGACGCCCGGAATGAACGCCAGGACCCGGTCGGATCCTGGCGAAACCTGCTTGAAGTACCAGCCCTCAAAGTAGCCGTCCCGTTCGAGGTCTCCCTGAAAGACGGCCGGGGTATAGATCTTCGCGATTGTAGAGATAAGTCCCATCGATGGTATGATGCAATGTGCAAGGAGTTTTTTACAAACCAAAAATGAAAAATCCCGTGATGATTTCGATTTCATGTGATTCGACTGCGGTACTGGCACACGGCCGTTTATCCACATTCTTATCCACAGTCCGATGCGCGTACGGGTGTGGTTGTGCATAACGTGACCGCGGCCTCAATCTGATCAATTACGGTTAATTATTAATTTTTTTATTATGGACATAGGAGTTGCCAGTGATGATTTGCGAAATCCCGGAGTGAAGACTCCAATGCGTGATTTTTTTTCTTTTCGGGCCCGCTTTTTCAAATTTTCATTGACTTTAAATTAATTTAAATATAAATGATTATCAATTAATTTCACAGAAATTAATTGACCGTGCTTTTGTTCCCATTGCCGCTTCCTGAAAAGTATATAGATATAGGGAGAAACTCGTCGGTATGAAACATACCCATGGTGAAGCGGGGCACCAGCGCGATAGGGAAATTAATTTACTCGTTCAACAGGTCGTTTCAATGGATTATTCCCGCGACAGGATAGCAAAGGAAATAGACAGGATGTTCCTCGAACTGCCGCGCGCCGAGAAATCGGCGCTGTTTTCGGTCGTGGTGAGCCGCAGTTGCGAGCAGGCGTGGACGGGAGACCTCCGCTCACGTACGGGAGGGTTCGTCCATGCCCTCGCGCGTTTCGACGATGCGGTCCCCGGCCGCGGGTTCGAGGGGTGCTTCGCGGTTCGCCTGAGCAGGTTCGTCGCCTCGATGCTCGGGAACGGCGGCGCGCGGGTCGTCCGCGGCAAATACCTCAGCCAGGAGTTCTACGACGGGTGCACCGCCGCCGTTGCCGGGACCGAGCTTTTCCGCGAGGCGGGCGACGCGGAGCTTTTTGAGATCTATATAAAACAGTGCGTCATCATGATGAAAGCCGCCGGAATGATCGACGTCGAGGGGGCGAGCGCCGTTCTCGCGTCGGGGTGTTCGGGCGAAAACATCTTCCCCGCGCTGTTCGGCGCCTTCTGGGGCAAGGTCCGCTGGGAGGATATTTTCCCCTCGAATCCCTCGGCGGCGCGCGAACTGCGGCACAACCGCCATATACTCGTCGACCTCATACTCCGGCAGGAAGGCCGGTTCACGCTCGATTCCGTTGCGGTTGAATTTTTCGACCTGACGGGTTTCGGAGACCGCAACGACGTTTTCCTCATCTCGTTTCTGGACTTTTACCTGTTTACCTGGTTCAGGCACTTCGGGCTTGTCGAATACGCCGAATCGGGCGACGGGGACGCTGTCCGAATATATGCCACCGAGCGGGGGAAGTCCTTTCTGAGGCACCTCCAGCGCGTCTGACAATGAATCACCCCCATCTCGCGGCGGCCCGGTGTACCTTTTCATGAACGAGCTTGTGCACAGGCTGATAGAGGCGCACCGATCGGCGTTTCCCGACGCCGCCCGGCCGCGTGTCTTTTCATGCCCGGGCAGGATCAATCTCATCGGAGAACACGTCGATTACAACGGCGGACACGTGTTTCCGGCGGCCATCGACAGGGCCGTATATCTGTGCGTTTCAGAGAATACTTCCGGGCGTTTCAGGTTCCATGACGCCGGATTCCAGGCGTCGGGCGAACTCCCCCTGTTGCTCTTCGGCGGAGGTACGGTCGTTCCGAGGGTGTGGCTCTATCCAGCCGGGGCGCTGGCGCTTCTTCGATCGGACTGGGACAGGGGATTCGACCTGAGCTACCTGAGTATCATCCCGGCCGGAGGCGGCGTCTCAAGCTCGGCGGCCATCACCGTAGTGACGCTCTACGCGATGATCTCCATGCTTGGCATGACGATCGATACCCTCGAGCTCGCGCGGATGGGGCAGCGGGTGGAGCGGGAGTACGCCGGGGTCGCCTGCGGCATTATGGACCAGTTCGCCGTCATTCACGGGAAAAAGGACAGCGCGATGCTCCTCGATACGCGCGATCTCTCCTTCGAATACCTGCACATCGACTCGTCCAGGGTGCATTTCGTCCTGGTCAACAGCGGAATCAAGCATTCCCTTCGCGAGTCCGGTTACAACGACCGGAGAAGGGAATGCGATTCGGCCCTGGCGCTTCTGCGCGGGGCGGGGGCGGAGATCGCGCATCTGTGCGATCTGGCCCCCCACGATTTCGCCCCGCTCGAGGCCGGGCTTCCTCCCGTGGAGAGACGGCGCGCGCGCCACGCGATTGCGGAAAACGCGCGCACGCTCGAGTTTCTGCGCCGGATGCGCTCCGGAGACTTCGCAGGGGCCGGGGATCTGCTGTACGCGTCGCACGCGAGCCTGCGGGACGATTTCGAGGTGAGCATCGACGAACTGGACCGCCTCGTCGAGTGGGCGGAGCCCATCGCCGGGGTATACGGATCCAGGATGATGGGCGGGGGTTTCGGCGGCTGCACCATCACAATGGTCGACGCGTCGTTGTCGGAGGAGTTTGCCCGTACGATCGGAGAAAGGTTTCGAAGAGAGTACGGCACGCCGCCCGATATACTGGAATGCACGATCGGCGATGGGGTCCGGGAGATCGCCTTTTAAGCGGTCTCCGCGTTGATGCGTTCTCCCGCAATCAGGCGGGGATGCCGTTGTCCTGTATGATGTCCATGCACAGGATGCGCTTGCGGAAATTGAGGTCGCGATATGCCACCGAGATAGTGATGCACACGTTGCGCGAGGCGAGCGAGATGTACGGCGCCGTGGTGAACTTTGGCAGGCCCGCCGCCAGAAGGAAATAATAGTCCTTGGACGACTGGTCGGTCCCCTTGTTCCCCGGCTGAAAGAAGAATCCCTTCGATCCACCGCCCTTGTCCGCGGCGAAAACGGTGTCGCTAAGCTGGATTCCGTCCTCGTCGAGTATGTAGGCGCATTCGAGTTCAGGATGAGGCCTGATCAGAGAGGCCAGCGCCGCGTCGTACTCCTCCTCGGGGATGCGGGACAGCTCGCTGATGAGGGTGTTGATGATCTGGCTGTAGCTTCGGTGCAGGAATTTTTTGGCGTTGATTCTCTGCACCGTTCTTTCCTTGAAGTTCGCTGCGACGGCTTCTATCTTCGGTTCGATTCCCTCCATGAGCGCGTGTATGTCCGGCCCCGGTTTCGCGAAATAGAAACCCTGAAGCATGTCGACGCCCAGTTCGAGCGCGATAACCGCCTGGTCGGCGGTCTCGACGCCCTCGGCGATTACCAGCGAACCGATGCGGTGCGCCAGCGAGACCAGCGATTTGACGATTTCGCCGCTGTGATAGTGCAGGGCCGCGTCCTGGACCAGCGACTTGTCAATTTTTAGAATGTCGGGTTTGATTATCGATACGCGGTCGAGGTTCGATAAACCCGTGCCTATGTCGTCGAGGGCGATGAGGAAGCCGTACTCGCGATAGAGGGCGACGAACTTTTTAAGGGCTTCGATATCGCGAATCCGCGATTCGATGATCTCGATAAGCACCTTGCCGGGCTGCATGCCGAGGGATTCCGCCAGGCTCCTGAGATGATTGGAGCCGACCGTTTCCTCATTGAGTATCGACGGATCCAGGTTGACGGTAAGGATGAAACGGTCCGGATTGTTCCTCGTCGCGCCGTACGATTCAAACGCTTTTGCCCGGCACAGCCTGTCGAGCTCCATGGTGAGACCCTCGCCTTCGGCGGCGTCGTAGAGCTGTTTCGGTGAAATGAGGTCCCCCGCCTGTGCTGTCACGCCCCGGCTGAGCGCCTCGAAGCCGATAACGGATTTCTTTTTGATCGATACGATCGGCTGGAAATGTGAGATGACATCCCCTTTCCGGAGAATTTCTTGGATGTCCGCACTCTTGCCGGTCTTTTGCATGGGAAACCCCGCGGCGCAGGTAAATTATCTAACGTGTCGTGAAACCGCGCCCCGGATGGCGACTGAGAGGCGGTCTCGCGAACTCGTCATAGATCGGTATGACATGGAACACACTCTATCCCGCTTGATTGATTATTCAAGGAAAGCGCGCGGGGAATGTCAATCATTACAATTATTTTACCTTTCATTAACAAATGGAGGTCTGATGGCCCGTTTTGACGAGGGGCAGGGATTTATTCCGCACAGCGCGGATCCAGCGCCGACTCGTACTCCATGGCGAGATACCTGCACAGGGTCTCGCTGGAGATGTACCCCTCTTCGACCAGTATGAGCCCGATGAGCTTGTTGGAATTTCTCTGGATTGCGAGCGACCGGTCCGCCTGTTCGATGGTGAGTTCTTTGTTCCCGATGAGGATGTCAAGCAGAACCGGCCTTTCCATGGTCGTACCCCGTGAAGTGGTGCCCCGCGGCGTGATTCGCCCGTGAGGATGAGCAGGGATATGTATGTTTCCTTCCGGTTCCGCTGGTAAGGCTTAACGATACGCAAGAGGCAGTACTGTGGGCGATACTGGACTCGAACCAGTGACCTCCTGCATGTGAGGCAGGCGCTCTAACCGACTGAGCTAATCGCCCCGCCGCGATAAACCTATACGGCATCGGGGAGGATGTCAAGCATTATCGCCTTGGAGTACGCGCGGACATCAGTTCAGTATGCTTTTTTTCGCCTCGAACAACAGGTCAATCGCCCTGTCCGGGTCGCCCGCCAGGAGATAGCACAGGCTCAGGCTGAGCAGGCTGTCGCGGTCGCCGGGGGCGGCCTTCTCTCCCAGCGAGGCTATCTTGTCCTCGATCGTGCCATAGCGGTCGGTGTAGATCTCGAGGGGGATCGCCCGTATGAAATCGTCGTATGAGCGGTAGTCGTGTTCTTCGTCCCGCAGGGATTTGATCTCGCTCGCCGACTCGTCAAGGCGGTTCATGCGGTAGAGTACATCGGCGCGGAGTTTACGGGCGCTGCCGTTGGAAGAGTCTTCCGCAAGAATGCGGTCGATCAGACCGAGTGAGCGTTCGTAGTTCTTCCGGTCGAGCTCGATGATGGCAAGCGCCGTGAGGGCGACCCTGTTGCCGGCCTCCAGCTCCAGCACGCGCTCGAAGCAGGCCCCGGCGGCGGCATGGTTGCGCAGGCGGCTGAACGCCAGCCCCATGACGAGCAGTGTAAGGGTGAAGGAGCCGTTCTGCCGTCTTGATTTTTCGAGAACGAGCACGGCCTGCTTGTATTCGCCTTTCTTATACAGAAGGCTTCCCATGTTGAAGTGGACGAGGTAATCGTCGCCGAGCTCGAGCGCCTTGCGGTAGCAGTCCATCGCCTCGCCGAGGCGGTTCATGCGGGAATAGAGAGCGCCCAGGTTGAGATAGGCGTCCCGGTTCGTGGAGTCGCTCTCTATCGCCGCGAGGTATTCATGCAGTGCCATGACGTAATTGCCCTCCTTCTCAAGCCGGAGGGCGTTGTTGTATCGCTTCCGCGAGGCTGTATCGCTCATGGTCCTCCTGTGTGACAGAGCACCGTTCCCCGCGCGACGGAAGCGGCATCGCCCTCCGATTACACTATCGGATCATCGGGGCGGGCGGAACAGTGAAATTGCGCACCGCGGCGGTATCGCTTCGGGTCGTGCGGCGGCTCAGTATTGGATATAGACGAACTCGCAGTCGTTTTTCCCGTGGTTGGTCCATCGTTCGATAAACGATCGCTCGAGGATGATGGAATCGCCCTTCCGCAGCAGATGCTCCTCGTCATCGATCGTCAGGGAGAGTGTGCCGTTTACGACGACTATGAATTCCTTGCCTTTATGCATGAGGATGGGACCGTCTATCGATTCGCGGCCCGCGAGCGTTACATGGTATGGCGCGAAATCGGGCCTTTTCTCGTCGGAAAGGCCGGTTACGAGCGCGTTCTTCGAGGAAAAGCGCCGCGCGTCCTTTTTCCGGAAGATCGAGAATCCCCTGTTTCCGTCTTCGAGCAGCCCCGCGCTGATGAAGTACTCGATCGGCCGCTGGAAGATGCCCGCAAGATGCACCAGGGTGTTGAGCGAGGGCGTGATGAGGTCGTTCTCGATCTGCGAGACGGCCCCCGGTGTCATACCCAGGCGCAGCGCCAGTCCGGCCTGGGTGATGCCGGCCGCCTTACGAAGCTCTTTCACCTTGGTGCCGATCTTGAAGAGATCGCCCTCCGCGGTCTCCTCGAAGCTGATCTCCCGGTCGATGATGCGGAAGCCGTGGGGAGTGCTGATGTTGGTGGAGGGACGGTCCTCGAGCTTGTGGATCTTGAGAGCGTAGTGGTCGGCGCTGGTGTTGTAGACCGAGAGCACGATCTGGGTGATGTGCGTGAGGCCGGCGATAAATTCCTTCGAATGGGCCTCCTGTTCGAGTATCCAGTAGGCGATCGTGTTCATCTCGTAGAGCTTCGGGCAGGTAAAGGCGAAGAAGTCGAGCACGGAACGCTCGTCGCGCCAGAGCTCGTTCATTCCGGTGAGGCTGTCGAAGATGTAGAACGATCCGTCGCGGTGGTCCTTCTGGACCTCGTTCAGGCTTGCGATGAACCCGTTGATGTCGCGCGGATCCTCTATCCGAACGATGCGCGAAAGATCGTAATCCTCCTCGTTGTGGTAGAAGTCCAGAAAGACGGGATCGCCGTTGCCTTTGCCGTTGGTGAAGGCGTCGATCAGGATGAAATTGAAACTCTTGAATATGTCATCGAAGCGCTTGCATATGGTGTGGGGCGCATAGTTGAAGTTGATGTAAATGATGGAGTTCTGGAAATCGTTGGACTTGCTGAAAAAGCTCTTGATGAAGTACTCCACGGGAACGGCGTTGGCGATCTGCCAGACGACGTTGTCGCCGAGTTTGATGCCGCTGATCAGCCTGTCGAGATGTTTTATTCCGGTGCTTATCATTCTTCCCCGCCGTCTGTCGTGTTCGTGCCCTGGCTGAGCCTAGCACCGGGCCCCGGCCTCGTCAAGGGGGTAATTTAAAAATGCTTTGCGAACGCGTTCCGGCCGATCGGTGAAAAGATTGACGGTTGAAAAAAAGTGTTTACCGTTTTGGCCTGCTGTGCGGAGTATCCACGCATGGAGACAATAGCCAGGACACCAGGCCGCCACAAAGGCCGGCGACGAGCGGGCGGCGTCGGATGATTCCGGTGCGCATCACCCTGAGCCCCGGCGCATCCGTGCCCGCCTATCAGACCGCAGGCGCGGCGGGGGCCGACGTATTCGCCTGCACTGACGGCCCCGTTACGATCGCCCCGGGCGCGGTCGCCCTCATCCCCACCGGCATCGCCGTGGAGATACCGGAGGGCTACGAGGCGCAGATACGCCCGCGCAGCGGCCTTGCGCTGAAGCACGGCGTCACCTGCCTGAACACGCCGGGTACGATCGACTCGGACTACCGTGGAGAGGTGAAGGTGATCCTTGCGAACCTCGGCGGCGAGCCCTTTACCGTGCTGCCGGGAATGCGGATCGCGCAGATGGTGTTCGCGCGCGTGTTCCGGGCGGATTTCGTCGAGGTGGACGGTCTCGAGCGCACGGAGAGAAACGACGGAGGATTCGGTCACAGCGGGATATGAAACAGGCAAAGGAACAGAGCGTAAAAATACTGCCCCTCGGGGGGCTGGACGCGATCGGGAAAAACATGACCGTCTTCGAGTACGGCGAGGACATCATCATCGTCGATTGCGGCATAATGTTTCCGACGGAGGAAACGCCGGGAATCGACTTTATCATACCGGATTTCTCGTATGTCGCGAAGAACCGCCATCGCATTAAAGGCATACTCATCACCCACGGCCACGAGGACCATATAGGCGCGGTGCCGTTTCTTTTAAAGGAGGTATCGGCGCCGGTCTTCGCCACGAGGCTCACGCTCGGTCTCATACAGAACAGGCTGGAGGAGCGCCCGCCGCGCCAGAAACCGGACCTCAGGGAGGTGGCGCCGGGGGACAGGTTCCAGGTGGGCGCGTTCGCCGTGGAGTTCATCGCGGTCAACCACTCCATTATCGACGGCACGGCCATCGCCATTACGACCCCGGTCGGCGTCATCATCCACTCCGGCGACTTCAAGATCGATTACTCACCGGTGGACGGCAGGGTGACCGACATCCATACGTTCGCGGAGTACGGGGAGAAAGGAGTGCTGCTCCTCATGTCGGACAGCACGAACGCCCTCCGCAAAGGATACACGCGTTCGGAGAGCATCCTGAGCGAGCGTCTTTTCGAAATATTCTCGGCGGTGAAGGGGCGCGTAATCGTGGCCACCTTCGCCTCGAACATTCACCGTATTCAACAGGTGCTCGACGCCGCGCAGAAGTACAACAAGCGCGTGGTGATAAGCGGCATCACCATGCAGAAGAACATAGAGATCGCGCGCAGCCTCGGTTACCTCGAGTACCGCGACGAGTTGATCGTCGATGTGGCCCAGGCGGGCTCGCTACCTTCGAAGCGGCTGGTCATAATATGCACCGGTTCGCAGGGGGAGCCCATGTCGGCGCTGTCGCGGATGGCGTCGAGGACGCACCGCAACTTCGCCGCCGGCGCGGGCGATACGGTGCTCATAACCGCGTCGGTGATTCCGGGGAACGAGCGCATGGTGTACTCGGTGATCAACTCGCTCATGCGCATGGGCTGCGAGGTCTATTACGAGCAGGACGAGGACCTGCACGTTTCGGGCCACGCCTCGCAGGAGGAGCTCAAGCTCCTGATTTCGCTCACACGCCCGAAGTTCTTCATGCCGATACACGGCGAGTACCGCCATCTGCGCGCGCACGCGCGCATCGCGGAATCGCTCGGCATAAAATCCTCGCGGATCGTCATCGCGGCGAACGGCGACATCCTCGAGCTTACCAGGAAGAACTTCGAAAAAACCGGCGAATCGCACCTGGACCAGATGTACGTGGACGGCCAGGACATAGAGGACGTCGGAAACGGCGTGATACAGGACCGCAAGGCGATGGCCTCGGAGGGCATTGTGATGGTCGCGGTGGTCACGGCCGAGGGAATGCTCATCCGTCCGCCCGAGGTGGTGGCGAAGGGCTTCGTGGCGGGGAAGAACGTCAAGGTGCTCGAGGCGATCCGCGCCGATGTTCAATCCCAGGTCAACAGGATGCTCGCCGACGGCCAGCGGGAAAAGGAGATCGCCGCCTTTTTGAGGAAGCACCTGAAAAATTCCATCTTCCGCATGACCAGGCGCAATCCCCTGATCGAAGTACAGGTGATGGATGTGTAGCGCGCGCGCCGGGACGGTCCGTTCGGGGTTTTTTCCGGCGGACTGCGGGGCGCCCGCGACGTAGTGCACATCACGCTCTTTACGCATGGATCCTTGCGGCCATTGCCGCGTTTCGGCCTCAATTCCTCCCCCCGAAATGCCGATACATTAGAAAGACTCGACATTCGAAGGGGGCACGGTGTGCCCTCGCGCGCGTTCTTTGCGCGGATTGTACCAGACTGATATCGGAGGCGGTTTGTGTCCAGCGATCGGCGTTTTCAGGAGATCACCGGCGTATTCATAGCCCTCTTTTCGCTGATGCTCCTCCTGGCACTCGCCAGCTTTTCGCTCGACGATTACCGGCTGTTGAGTGAAAGCCGGCCGGTGGAAAACCTGATGGGCCCCTTCGGCGCCTGGGCGGCCAATTTCCTGCACGTCGCTTTCGGGATTTCCTCGTATATTCTCGTGGCCATAGGGATGCTCTCGGCGTGGCATGTAGTGCGGAGGGGTAACATCGCGGGCTCGATGGAGCGCATCTTCTCGCTTTCCTTTCTTCTGGTCAGCTTTTCCGCGCTCTGCGCGCTCTTCGGAGGGGAGGCCGTTCCCCAGCGCGCGGGCGGATATGTCGGATTATACCTCTCGCAGTTTTTCTCGCACTTTCTCGGAAGCGTCGGCGGCGTGCTCGTGGTGGTGGTGCTCAATCTCACCGCGCTCCTGTTGCTCGGTGTTTTTTCTCTCGCTTCCCTCTTCGCGGCCTCTCCCGGCGGACGCCTGCAGGCTGCCGTCCGGGGGGCCTACATGCGGCTTCAGCGCCGGCGCGACCCTGACGCGGCGCCGGTAACGCGCATCGACGAGGAGATGAAAAAAAACGCCCGCCGCGCGGCAAAACCGCCATGGGTCGTGAAGCGCCGTGTGCGCGTGTACCGGGGCAGGGTGATGGGCGAGGCGGATGCCGCGTTCTCTCCCCGGGTGGAGCTTCTGGAGTTTATAAACGCGGATGCAAACATGTCTGGTCCGGCGAACGACCCGCGCGGGGCCTATTTCGATGATGCGATTCGCCCCGGTACGGCCTTTGAACCGGAGATAATAGAAACGCACCGCCAGTCCGAAATCTCCGACCGGGATGAGGCGTGCATCCCGAGAAATGAATACGATTTTCGTGATGACGGTTCCTCGATGGACCCCGTTACCGGAGAATCGGTGGAGGCGGAACAGGCGGCGGACGTTGATGATGAGGATGTACCGGCGGGAATGGAGGCCGATGAGCGAGTGACCGCCGACGCGGGCGATGGATCCGCCATCGCGACCAACCGTCTGCGCTTTGCGGCGTCACCCGACGATGCTTCGATACCGGAGGCCCTCTCCGTGGACGAGGAACCCCTTCCGCCCGCGGCCTCTCCGCGCGAACGGACTGAATACGAGCGCGAGGCGAAGGGCGCGGGAGGAACACGGGAAGGGGCCCGGCCGCGCAAACAGGCCGGAGAGGTCCAGCAGACCTTCGATTTCGGCGACGGGGAAAGCGGAGAGCGCGTGTTCGAGAGCATATCCATCAACCGCGACTACATCATACCCGCGGCCTTTCTTCACCCCTCGTCGGCCTCCGACGCCGAGAGCTGGAAGAGCGAAATAGTAAAAAACTCCGAGCTCCTGGTGAATATCCTGAACGATTTCGGGATCGAGTCGCGCGTGGTGAACGTCAACCGCGGTCCCGTCATCACGCTCTACGAAATGCAGATCGCGCCGGGAATAAAGGTGAACCGCATCGTGGGCCTCTCGGACGATATCGCCATGGCGCTCTCCGGCTCGCGCGTTCGCATCGTCGCGCCGATTCCGGGAAAGTCCGCCATCGGCGTCGAGGTGCCGAACAAAAAACGCGAGATGGTGAACCTCGGCGACATCATCACCGCGAAGGAATACCAGTCGCACCCCGGAAGCCTCAAGGTGGCGCTCGGCAAGGACATCCTGGGCAAGCCCGTCACGCTCGACATAAAGAAGCTCCCGCACCTCCTGATCGCCGGGGCCACGGGAAGCGGAAAGTCGGTGTGCGTTAACTCCATCATCACAAGCCTCATCTACAATTACGATCCGAATTACGTGCGCTTCATACTGGTCGATCCCAAGATGGTGGAGCTCCAGCTCTACAACGGCATCCCGCACCTGCTCACGCCCGTCATCATCGAGCCGCACGTGGCGCCCAAGGCGCTCAAGTGGGCCATGTACGAGATGGAGCGGCGCTACCGCCTTCTGTCGCAGATGAACACGCGCGACATCGAGCGCTACAACCAGAAGGTGGCCGGTTACGGCGACACCTACGAGCGTCTGCCGTACATCGTGGTCATCATGGACGAGCTCGCCGACCTCATGATGGTGGCGCAGAAGGAGATCGAGGGGTTCATCACCCGCATCGCGCAGAAGGCGCGCGCGGTGGGCATCCACCTGGTGCTGGCCACGCAGCGGCCGTCGGTCGACGTGATCACCGGCATCATCAAGGCGAACTTCCCGGCGCGCATCGCCTTCCAGGTGGCGCAGAAGACCGACTCGCGCACCATCATCGACCAGAACGGCGCGGAGAAGCTTCTGGGCAAGGGCGACATGCTCTACCAGTCGCCCATGAGCTCGTTCCCCGTGCGCATCCAGGGGGCCTACATCTCCGAGGACGAGATACAGACGGTCGTTCAGCACCTGCGCTCGCTCGGAAACCCCAACTACATCGATATCGACGCGGGCATCTTCGAGGAGGAGCTCTCCGGCGATGAAGACGGCGACGACGACGAGCTTTTCGTGGAGGCGCTCAAGATCGTCGAGGAGACCAAGAAGGCGTCGGCCTCCTACCTGCAGAGGCGCCTCTCGATCGGCTACAACCGCGCGGCGCGCATCATCGAGCTCATGGAGGACCGAGGCTACATAGGCGCCCAGCAGGGGAGCAAGCCGCGCGAGGTGTTTATCTGATAAGGCCGTCCCGGCGCGCGGGATGATTTATTTGTATCGTGATGATACTCACCTGACAGTGTCCTGCAAACAAGGCGTACGTTCCGGTGGTATGTGCCGCCACCATGGAGAACAATCGCGCCGGACATACGCCGCCCCCTCACCACGAACCCGAGGCGCCGCCTCCTCCAAAACTGCCGCCGCCACCGCTGAAGGAGGATGATCCGCTCGACGAGGAACCGGAAGAGCTCCATGACGATGAGGAACTGTAGGACGATCCTCCTCCGG
>JAGODA010000029.1 GCA_017998475.1 Spirochaetota bacterium
CCAGGTATTCCTCCATCGCCTCACGGCGGGTCTTGTTGAGCTTCAGAAAGATGTGGTAATCCGACACGGAGGTGAGTATGCCGGTCTCCTCGATCTTCATTTCCTTTACCAGCTCGAAGTCCTTCTTGTTCGCCCTGATCCACGAGGTGATGCGCGGGAATGAATAACCCTTGGACCGGCAGCGATCGACGGCCTCGCGGTCCTTCTGAGTATAGAGAAAAAACTCGGAATGCGTTACCAGACCGTTCGGCCCCGAAAGCCGGTGCAGGAAATCGAAGATGGTCCCTATCTGCTCCACAGTATAGGGAGGACGCGCCTGCTGGCCGTCGCGGAACGTGGTGTCGGATATGCGAAACCTCGACGCCGGCACCAGCGGTATCATCTCGTTGCCGAACGGAATACGGCACACCCTGTCGTACGGGAAGATGTCCCGGTAGAGGTTGGGCGAAGGGGTGTCGTCCAGCTCGTGGTTCTTCCTCGCCTTCGCGAATTTAATGATCTCCTTTCTCTCTATCGCCATGAGTACCTCATTTGCCTGATATGCCCCGGTATATACCGGGCTCGAACTTATGATAGTTCGCTTTTCTAAAGAAATATATGTCAAATAAAAAAAACGAGCGAAATTTCTTGCGGGCGAATGGAAGATTTTCGCTTGATTTCCGCTCCGTGCCACCCCCTATGGGAGCACTGCTACGACGATAATGACCATGCTCGACCTGTATATATTTCTGTTCGGTTGCATTCTCGTACTGATGGGAAGCCTGGAGGCCGTTATCCCGTTACGGGCTCTTGCCCTCTGGCGCCGCTGGATATCCCACCGGTTTTTCTTCCTTCACGGCGCCATCCTGATAGCCGTCGGTCTACCTCTGACCTGCGCCGGCGGTTCGACGGGGGGACGCATCGTTTTTTCACTCGGGCTGATCCTCGTATTTACCGGTCCGTTCATTCTGCTGTACGCGGACAGAGTGCGCTCGCTCTTTCTCGATGCCGTGGCCCGGATGAGCCCCGCCGCGGGCCGCCGGCTCATCCTCATCGACGCGGCCCTGCGCGTCGGTTTCGGGCTGTTCATGTCCTGCGCATACGCTCGCGCCGCTGGTTTCTGAGTCAACCGCGCGCCCGCGTACTCTCTCCCGGCATTATCTCGCCTTCCACCTCTATGCAGAGCCTCCGGTTGCTCTTGTGCAGGATGTTATCGCGCAGCCAGCGGGATGCCAGAAAGGCCATCTCGGAGGTGGGCTGGCGCACCGTGGTAAGGAGCGGAGAGGCAACCCTGCGCAGAGGCGAGTCGTCGAAACCGGTAACCGAGATGTCCGAAGGCACCGTCAAACCAAGGTCTCTCAGATGGCCGATCAGCCTGATCGCCATGAAATCGTTGAAGCAGAGCACGGCGTCGCATCGGCCGTCCGTAAAAAGGCGGACCGCATTTTCATCGACGCCGAAAATCGAACTCGCCGAAACGCGTACCGTGTTCACGGAGCCGGCCTCCGCGACCGCCGTTTGAAAGCCCCGGAAGCGGTCCTCATCGTTCGGATTTCCCGCGTTGCCGAGATACCCGAGGCGCCTGTGCCCGGAATCGATCATCATGCGGGTAAGACCGAGCATGCTCTTGTAGTAATTGCATGAAACATAGTTCTCGCCCGGAATCACGCGGCTGACGAATACGTATGGTATCTTCAGTTCCGCCAGCCGTCTCCGTGCCAGGTCATCCACGCTCCTGTACGCGAACAGCACTCCGTCCACTCCGGCGACGTCCCTACCGATCGAATCGAGAAAATCGCCGATTGGGGCGACCTCTATCCGCTTTTTCTCGTCGCGAAAGGCCTCGCCGATCGCGCCAGCGAGTTCAGAGATGTTCAGGAAGGGATTTGCTGAGAGCTCCTCCTCCTCGGGGATAACGACCAGCAGGTCGAGCAAAGCCCTCGAAAGATGTCTCTTGCGCGGGCGCGGCCGGAATTCCTGCTGTCCTGCCGCGGCGAGTACGCGCCTGCGCGTATCCGCCGACACGCCCGGCTCGTTGTTGAGCACTCGTGAGACGGAGCTTATGGAAACCCCGCAGCGGCGGGCGATGTCCTCCAGACGACGGGCCCGTTCATTCTTTATTCCCATCTCGGCACCCTCCGTCCCGCGTCTCCCTGTACGATTTCCTGAACGGCTTCATTGCGATGCACCGATCACGGCTTCCCACAGGCCCGCAAGGTACATCGCGCCGAGCGCCCTGTCGTACAGACCGTAGCCCGGGCGGCCTCTTTCCCCCCAGATCATCCTGCCGTGGTCGGGTCTCAGCGCCCCGTCGAAGCCGGCGTCCGCGAGTTCGCGCATAAGCCTGTACATATCCACGTCCCCGGATCCGGTGCAGTGAGCCGTTTCGTGGAAACTTCGCTTGCCCGTCCGGCGGATGTTTCTCGCGTGGACAAATGGCACTCGACCCCTCCGGGTGAAGCGCCCTATGCTCTTTACAAGGTCCATCCCGGCATTCGGACCGAGCGAACCCGTGCAGAAGGTAATTCCATTCGAGGGACTGTCGACGATACCGATCAGCCGTTCGAACGCGGCATCGTCGGTGATGATTCTCGGAAGCCCGAAGATCGGCCACGGCGGATCATCGGGATGTATCCCCATGCGCACTCCGCTTTCCTCCGCGACGGGCACAACCGCTTTAAGGAAATACTCCAGGTTGCGCCACAGGTCTTCGGTCCCGATACCGGCATAGGCGTCGAGGAGCGAGCGAAGGCCTTCCGCCGTATAGCTCGTCGCCCATCCGGGAAGGTCGAGAACACCGTCTTTCAGGTCGATCGACGAAATAGCCTCATGATCGTACGAAAGCGCTGTCGACCCGTCCGGCAGCTCCATCGATAGATCCGAGCGCATCCAGTCAAAGACCGGCATGAAATTATAACACAGGATGGGGATTCCGAGCGCGCCCATGGAGCGTATACTGCGGCGGTAGTTGTCGATATACCGGTCCCTCGTCGGCAGTCCGAGCTTTATGTCCTCGTGCACGGGAATGCTTTCGATCACGGAAAGCTCGAGCGCTTCGTCGAGAACGGCCCGCTGGAGCGCGGCGATCTTTTCGCGCGGCCATTCCTCTCCAACGGGCACATCGTAGAGAGCCGAGACTATCCCCTTTATTACGGGGATCTGACGGATATGGCGCAGGGGGATCGGGTCATCCTTTCCGTACCATCTGAAACTCAGTATCATGCTTCTGCCTCCTATACACCGGAATACGCCGAGAAGCCGCCGTCCACCGGAATCACCGTTCCCGTGACAAACCCGGAGGAGCGTTCGTCGACAAGCCACAGCAGCGTTCCGACCAGATCACCGGGTGAACCGAAGCGCCCCATGGGGGTGTGGGCGAGGATCTTCCCGGCCCGCGGGGTCGGCGCGCCGTCAGGCTGAACGAGCAGGCTCCGATTTTGTTCGGTCAGAAAAAAGCCCGGAGCCATCGCGTTTACCCGGATGTTGGATTTCGCGAGGTATACGGCAAGCCACTGGGTGAAGTTACTCACCGCCGCCTTGGCCGCGCTGTATGCCGGGATTCTCGTCAGCGGGCGCAGCGCGTTCATAGAAGATACATTGAGCACCGTGCCGCCGCGCTCAACCATGTCGCGGGCGAACTCCTGGGTTGCGAGGAGCGTTCCGATAAAGTTGAGCCCGAAGACGAACTCCACGCTCGCCCGGTCCAGGTCGAAGAACGAGCGTGTCCCCTCGACACCCGTTAGAGCTTCTCCGGGCTCCAGCCAGTCGTGCGTCGTGGTCCCTCTGGGGTGGTTACCCCCGGCCCCGTTGATAAGGATATCGCACTTCCCGAATTCCTTTCGCACTCGCTCCGCGGCAGCGCGCAGGCTTTCCGCATCCAGCACGTCCGCGGAAACACCCATCGCCGTCCCGCCGGCATCATTAATCTCCCGCGCCTTCCCGGCCGCCGCATCCTCCTTGAGATCGAGTATGGCCACCTTCGCGCCGCAGGCCGAGAGCGCCGAGGCGAATACTCCGCAGAGCACCCCCGCCCCGCCGGTGATGACGACGACTTTGCCGTCCAGGTTTATTCGAAAGGGAATCTCCATATTAACCACTCCTGATATTCATTTCGATTACAATACAAAGACCACTCGCCCATGACCCCTGGAAAGTACTTCTCAGAATACTTATAGGCACCGGCGGAATCCCTGTCAATAGGAACCGTACAGGGGACCGAGAGCAGCGCACGCGCGGTAGTCCGCCGCCTCCGGGTCCGCGGTGCCGAAGAGGTCCCACGCGGATGGTCTGAAAAGGCATTCGAACGAAATGTTATGCATACCAACCGGGATACGAAGCATGGCAGCGAGCGTTACAAGATATGACCCCACATGCCCGTAACAGAGGGCGCAGTGGTTGGCCCCCCAGGCGCGCATCACAGAGTACACGTTTCTAAAAACTCCGCTCCCCGTAAGACGGGGGACGAAAAAGGTCCGCGGCCATGTCGGGTCCGTCCGTGCGACGATCTCCTCGAGCGCTTCGGGCGGCAGGTCGATCGTTGATCCTTCGGCGATCTGCAGAACCGGTCCAATCCCCTTGACGATGCAGATCCTGCTAATAGTCATCGGCATGCCTCCCGGGGTGCGATACGCCGACGAGAATCCCCCGCCCCTGAATGTTACCAGTTTCGCCGGACCCCATCGGGTGGCGCGCAGGCAGCGTTCCACATCATCCTCGCGGATCTCCCAGAACGGCTCAATCAGGGGAGAGCCATCGCGCAGGCAGCCCCCGGCCCCGTCAAGGGCGGCGGCCCCGGAATTTGTCAGATAGATAAAACCATCCCCGATCATGCCATCCGGTTTCCATCCGCTTACCCTTTCTATCGCCTCCGGGCTCCAGTAGGTACGCACATCGGCGAAGATCTGCGCCGTACCGGCAAGGAGCTTCCCGAAAAGCATCGCCGCCGCGTTCAGGGCGTCGTTCTCTGTCGCGACGATATACGGTTCGCGGACCCCATTCCAATCGAATGAGGAGTTCAGGATGGCCTCCATGAAATCACCCGTCGGCAGATGATCCGTCCATTGCCGCTGGCCCTGGAAGCCCGCGGCGAGCGCGGAGTGACCATCGGATTCCTCCGCATAGCCCATTTCGGCGAGTACTGGATTGCCGACCATAAGGTCGCGCGCCACGAGAGCCATCTTTATTGATATTTCCCAGTCTCGTTGCATGTCCTTATCGTTTCGCCGTATCGCCGGCGGGTTGGGGTCCTCCGTTTCCACGCAGTTTTCGCGAACCCAGCGCGCGGCTCGACCGTACTCGTCGGCGTCGAATATTCCGCGTTCAATTCTGCGGATGAATTCGGTCATGTCGACGTATTCAGAACGCATACCGAGGTACGCGCGAAAGAAATCGTGATCGACCATCGAACCCGCGATACCCATGGACACGCCACCCATCGACAGGTACGATCGTCCGCGCATTGTAGAAACAGCACACGCTGCCCTAACAAAACCCAGTAGTTGTTCCCGTACATCGGGCGGTATGGAGAAGTCCTCTTCATCCTGTACGTCCCGTCCGTAAATTTTAAATACCGGTATACCCATCTGGATGCCCGCGGCCGACGCTCCGGCGAGATATACCGCCCCCGGCTTTTTTGTGCCGTTGAAACCCCACACCGCATAGGGAATTGAAGGGTCGAGCTGCAGTATCTCGGCGGCATAGCACCAGCAGCGCGTTACGTCGATTACGGCGCCGACGCCCTTGCGCCTGAAGAGCTCCGCGCAGCGTGCCGCCTCAGCCGCACCGCCTATCGTATGGTCGGGGATTACGCACTCGACCGGTTCTCCCGATGAATGACGAAGCTCCGTTGAGATGAGCCGCTCCACGGAGCGGGCCATCGACATGATGGGTTCTTCAAGGGATTCGCGGACGCCGTTTCGACGGCCGTCGATCACGGGCCGGATACCGATTTTCGGAAGAGACTCTTCCGCCACCCCCTTCACCACGGGGGTCAGCATGTGATCTCCGCAAATGCTTTTCGCATAAAGTCCGCGCTGCGTTTTACAGCCACATCCGGGTCCGCCGTGTACTGAAAACCGAGCTCCACCGCGAGAAATCCGGAATACCCGGAAGATAAAAGTGACCGCAGAAATATCTCATACCGCATTTTCCCATCCCCGGGTACCATGTGATCATCGGTCAGACCGTTATTATCGTCGATATGATAATGGCAGGACACATCGCGCACCAGCGAAACCACATCCGAGAGCGACTCGCCGTTCACAAAACAGTGGCCGGTGTCGACGCAGAGTCCCATCGGCACTCCCAGATCGCGAATCGCGCGAAGTCCATCCTCGAGGGTGATTACCAGATCCGTTTCATGCCGATTCCCTGGTTCCAGAAGCAGGGTAAGCGGCAGGTCTTTAGCGTATGAACAGAGAATCCGCATGCTTTCGAGCATTGCCTGCCAGGCCCGTTCCCGGCCCTGACCGTACAGACTGTACCCCGGGCACAAGCTTACCGAAGGCGCGCCAAGCGCTGCGGCAGTATCGATACTCCGTTTTAAATACTCCACGCTCGCGGTCCGCATATCGAGTTCCGGAGCGGCGATGTTGACGGGATAGCGGAACTGTGCCGGAATGAAATTCGAGATCGACACGTTCATATCCGCCATGAGGCGCCGCAACTCGCCGATTTTCCTCTCATTCATGTCCTCGCAGTATGCATGGGGACGGCCTCCCCACAGTTCGACGCCTTTATATCCGAGTGTGGCCATACGGCGGATCGCCTCGTCGAGGGGATAGCGATAATATACGAATGTCGATGCGCTCAGCTTCAGTGGATATACTGTTTCATTGTTCATCATTTTCCGTCGTCCACGTACGATTTTCCGGGTTCGCAAACATACGTCCATCCCCAATGGCGAGATAGGGATAGGCAAAGGCCAGCGCGTCGGCGCGGATATTCTCCGGAGGGGCGTCTCCCCTGTACGGTGCTATCATCAGCCTGAAGCGCTGAGTTTTACCATTGAACGAAGGCGCGTAGGGTGCGATATGATCTGATGCAGAAAAACGGACCGCCACCATCCAGCCCAGCCCCGTATAGGTCCCCGGGTACCGATACTGTCTGCCGGTGTAGCTACCAAAAGGATTCATCATTACTCGAAGCCCGTCTCCTTCCCGGCGGGTGCGAAGAGGGCAGAAAGCGAGTGAACACAGAACATCCGCCGTCTGCGCCACAAGCAGGCCGTGCGTACCGTTCGAAACGGCCACCCATCCATTCGTGATATGGTTGTTGCACGAATCGAGCTCCCTGTTTTTCGAAAAGCGCCCGTAATCGAGCTCGTAGGAACTCATGTGCCCCATGTAATTGTGTTTCCATACCCTGAGCCCGTTCCCCGGATTACCTCTGAAAATGGGCTCGAGCTCCAGAGGCCACACCTCATTCCAGCGGGTGTCCCACTTTCTCTGAAGCCGTTCAGCGCGGCCGGGATTATAGCCATGGAAGGGCGTTCTCGGATAGTGGACGGTTTGAGTAACATACAGGTATGGCATGCCGGCCGCAAGGAGGAGCTCGCGGTCCACTCGAAGCCGATGCGTTTCTCCGATGCCGAAGCCCATCTCGCCGTACATTCTGGCCACACCGATCAGACCATTACCGGCCACCTCCTGATCAAGCTTTTCCCATGTTCTAAGGTGCATACGTTTTTTCGCATAGGTTATGCCGGTTCGTATCGCACCGTCGCCCAGAAACGGCTCACCGTGCAGACTAAGTCCTGCGAGCGAACCGTCCGAATTCAGAGAAAGGGTGATGTGTTCATTCGCAAGCACACCCTTATCAGCGCGTACGGGGTTTTTTACGCGGGTCATCTTTTTACCCTTACGGTCGGTTTCCAAACGATATGATTTCCCCGCTCCCGCCTTGATATCCGCGACAAAACAGAGCTCTTCGTTCTCGCCATCTGCCAGTAGTGCCGATGGAACGGCTCGACCGGATGAGTCGACCAGGGAGAATGTTCTCTGAACCCGCACTCCTCTTTTAACCGCAACACGAAACAACGCCCTGGAGGCCTGTTTCCCGTACCGTACCGGACCACTGTCAACACCGCGCGTAAAATCCAAAAGATGCAACTCTCCAGCCCGGATCTTGCGGCCGGCAATGAGTCTCTCGAGCGCGGCAGATGATTTCTCAACCGACTGTCTTACCGTATCCGCCGCAGTGCGCAGCCGCGCCCAGTTCATCACCGGCGCGGCCATCCCGAAATGCGTAGAGGAAAGGGAACGCAACCGTTCCTCGAAGGAAGCATTAAGAAGGATTTCCGCCTTTCGAACGACACCGGGTGCTGCCTGTTCCATCAGCCTTCGAGCATGCAACTCGAGCAGCCTGGATCGCTCGACTCCCGTCCACAGACGCTGGTTCTCCCATTTCTCCGCCCAGCTCGCCATCCCGTCGAAACTGCCGTCGGCCGTGTCCTGACCGATACTTACCGTGCCGACCGGGCCGTGGCTCTCCAGATACGCGCACGGCGTCGTGAAACGCACGTACTCCAGGTCGATGACGCTTTCAATGATGCCGCGCAGCCCTCTCCCGAGGGAATAAACGCGCGAGACAAGCGGCACCTCGATACCGTACCAGAATTCGTCGTCGGCGTCCATATCGAGAAGGATGAGCAGATCGATCGGTTCACTCATCCGAAGCTGTTCACGCCGCAGACGTTTTACCCAGCGACGGAGTGAGATATTGTCGATGAGGTCGCCGGGATTGTAGGCCGGCACAAGAATCATTCGCTCCTTGACTCCCGGAGCCGTCAGCCACAGCGGGTTGTATTTTTCGACCACAGACAGAGGGGGAACGAACGCGCTGAAACCGTTGAAGGGGATCACACTGTAATAAAGGCTTATGGCCTTTATCCCATGGCGGGGATAGAGCGACAGGTGCGACGGCGTATACATCATCTCCTGCGGACGCACCATCGGCGCGAACGAGCCGAATATGTCCTGGACCCCGGAACCGTCGGGATTCGATATCGCCCTGCCGATTGCCGCCTCGAATTCCGCCGCGGTATGCGCGTTCATCATACCGTTGTTGTAGGACATCACCTGCATCTCATCCGTCCCGGCGCGCGTGCGCCTCGATATAGAATCGATGATATCCGGACAGTGAGCGGGCATAATAAGCTGCAGTGAAAAATAATTCTCGAAATCCCATGTCGCTCTAACCGGAATACCTCTCGCATTACAATCATCGAGGACCTCTATGATACGGCGAATAATGCGGATGTCCTTTCCGAAACCGAGCTCGTCCGCCGTATCCCCCCGGTAGGAATGGTAGAAGTTCGCATGAAATCGCAATGCGATGTGGATCGATGCGTTATCTTTGTGCATTTTAAGTAACCTCGTACAATTGCTGTCCCGATCAGGCTCTGCTCTCGAGCATGGCTTTCAATCTATCCTCTTCCGCCCGGTCAACCGGGTTCCCCTCCCGTTTCGTGTAAAGGAAGGTTTTTAACTTTATGTGCAGTTCGGGGGTGAGGCGATACCGCCAGGCATTATAAATGCACACCAGCAGGAACATGACAGGAATGAAGGCCAGCATAAGCCTCAATGTCATGATGAGCTCGGGAGTCTGCTGCTGTTTCACCAGCGTGCTCACCCCTTCTATGGTTTCACGCACGGGCTTTTTAAAACCGGCGATCGAAAGCGAATTCGAGACGATGAAAATGCCCAGAGCCGTACTCAGCTGCCTGAGAAAGGAAATTACACCCGAATACGTACCTTCCCGGCGCTCTCCGGAATAGAGCTCATCAACATCGGGAACGTCCGGAAGAATCGAGTAAATCATTATTACCATCCCCCCCGAACCAAGTCCAACGAGCGCACCGAATGCGTAAATGACCCATGCGGGCTGAGACGGGCCGATGAAAATACTCGATGCCATGATAAAAAGCCAGGCGCTCGCCGCCATTAAAAAGCTCTGCTTCTTACCCCTGCGTCTGCTTACCGCGGAAAAGATCAGTATCGCTGCCATCTGGGCCATTAGAAGAGAACCAAGAACGTAATTCGTCTCACCCGCCCTCGCCATGTAATAGGTCATAAAATACATCATTACAGACATGATAATATCCATAACAGACATTGTAAACAGATACATGAGGAGCACGTTAACGAATGTAGGTGTCTTAAATGGCTCCAGGAAAGTTTTCTTAAAGTTGAATGGTTTTTGCTTTTTCTGAAAATCCTCACGTTCTCGAGTTAAAAAAAATGTCGCAAGGTAGGGCAGACCAAAGACCAGCCCGAAAATGATCGCCATTACGAAGAATCCCGTGCCTTCGCTCGGAAACCTTTTTACAATCTCGTATGGAACCACCGCGCAAACCAGAGAAGAGCCCATTGAGAACAGCATTCGCACCGTCGCGAGAGAGGTACGCTCATTATAATCGAGCGTAAGCTCCGATGCGAGAGAAAAGTACGGTATCATCATAAAAGAGTGGACCGTAGTGAAAAACATATATGACCCCAGCGCGTAGGCAAGCCGCTGCCATTCCTTTTCGAAACCGATCGGGTACCAGAGAATGGAAAACGCGATGAAAACCAGCACCACCCCCGCCAGAAAATAGGGGCGCCGTCTGCCGAAGCGCGTGCGCGTGCGGTCCGTTATTACCCCTATAATAGGATCTATCGACGCGTCCCATATTTTACTGATCAGGAACACGATACCCGCAAGGGCCGGTGATATAAGCAAGACATCCGTTACAAAATACAGGTAAAAAAAACCGATGATGACCAGCGACCCGCCCCCGAAGATATCCCCGGCGCCGAATCCCAGCTTCGTCGACAAGCGCAGCTTCTCTCCCCCGTCATGATCCATTACGCTTCCCCTCTTAAGTGGTATCGAGCTCGACAGCTCACGCGATGCAGTACGCACCTATCGGCAGATCATGGCATCTTCCGGGTTCTCCCGTAGAATGGCCATCTGTCTAATGCTATCGCGATATCGATGAAAATATTCTATTTGCGCGCAAATATTGCAACTCAATAACAAAATCAAACACAAAAAAAGGCCGGGCATAAACCCGGCCTTTTCAGCACTGCATGGTATATCCTTACTTAACGACGATATTCACCAGTTTCCCCGGCACCACTATAACTTTTACTACCTGTTTCCCCGAGGTAAATTCGGCGATGCGCTGGTCGGCCATGGCCAGCTTTTCCATCGCCTCTTTCGTGATGTCTGGCGCTACCGCGGCCTTGGAGCGGTTCTTCCCGTTGACCTGGAAGACGATTTCAATCTCTTCCCTTATCGTGAGGGCTTCAATGTACGAGGGCCACGGGTGGTCGACGAGGAGCTCGCCGTGGCCCAGCATGGCCCACATCTCCTCTGCTACGTGTGGGACGAAGGGCGAGAGCATGGGGATCAGCGTATCGAAGATTTCGGAGAGAACTTTCGCTCCGTCAGGCGTGGCCGCCTCGGCCTCGGGAAGCTGATACAGGGCGTTAACCAGCTCCATCATGCGGGCGATTGCCGTGTTGTACTGCATGCGCTCCTCGATATCGTTTGTGACGATCTTCACGGTGCGGTGGAGCTCTATGCGGAGCGCCCTGAGCGCGTCCGTAAGCGCCGCGTCGGGCGCGCATCTTTCAGCCGTATAGCGTTCGGCGTATTTGGACACTATGCGCCAGACGCGCCCTATGAAGCGGAAGCATCCCTCGACACCCTTGTCGGACCAGTCGAGGTCCTTGTCGGGCGGCGAGGCGAACAGCATGAAGAGCCGCGCGGTATCAGCGCCGTAGTCCTCGATTATCTTATCGGGGTCCACGATGTTCCCCTTCGACTTGCTCATCTTCGCGCCGTCCTTGATCACCATCCCCTGCGTGAGGAGCCTGGTGAAGGGCTCGCGGCAGTTGACGATGCCCAGGTCGTTGAGAACCATGTTAAAAAAGCGCGCGTAGAGCAGATGCATGCACGCGTGCTCGATGCCGCCGATATACTGGTCCACCGGCATCCAGTAATCGACCTCCTCCCGGTCGAACATTTCCTTCGATTTCGGAGAGGTGAACTTCGCGAAATACCACGACGAGTCCACGAAGGTGTCCATGGTGTCGGTCTCGCGCCGCGCCTTACCGCCGCACTTCGGGCAGGCCGTAGTGATAAAATCATCCATGAACGTAAGCGGCGAGCGCGAGTCGCCGCGGAACTCCACCTCGGTGGGAAGAATCACCGGCAGGTCCTTCTCCGGCACGAGCGCCGGACCGCATTTTTCGCAGTACACCACGGGGATGGGACAGCCCCAGTAGCGCTGGCGCGAGATCAGCCAGTCGCGCAGGCGGTAGGTAACAGCGCGTTTCCCGAAGCCTTTGTCCTCCGCGTAGTCGGATATCTTCGCCATGGCATCCCGGTTGCCGAAACCGTCGAAGGGCCCCGAATTCACGCACACGCCCTCGTCAACATAGGCGTCGTCCATGGTCTCCACCGACAGGGGGTCTCCGGGCCGATCGATAACAACCTTTATGGGAATGCCGTATTTCTTCGCGAAGGCGAAGTCGCGCGTGTCGTGCGCGGGCACCGCCATGATCGCCCCGGTACCGTATTCCATCAGAACGAAGTTGCCGACGTACAGGGGGACGATATCGCCGTTGAAGGGATTGACGATCTTTAGCCCTGTATCAACCCCCTCCTTTTCCTTCTCTTCGGAGAGTCGATCGACCAGCGACTGGGACTTGAACCGGTCGATAAATTCACGAACCTTCGGGTTTTTGACTCGTTCCAGGAGCGGATGCTCCGGCGCGATCACCATAAAGGTTACGCCGAACACGGTGTCCGGCCGCGTCGTGTATATAGGAAAATCCTCGCCGCTCTCGAGCCTGAAGTTCACGGTCAGGCCGGTCGAACGCCCGATCCAGTTGCGCTGCATCACCACCACGCGCTCCGGCCAGCCGTCGCCCAGCTCGTCGTGCCCCTTGAGAAGATCGTCGGCATAGTCGGTTATCTTGAAAAACCACTGCTCCAGCTCCTTCTGCGTGACGTTCGATTCGCAGCGCCAGCAGAGGCCGTCCTCCACCTGCTCGTTCGCGAGCACGGTATTGCACGACGGGCACCAGTTCACCGAGGCCTTTTTCTTGTAGGCCAGCCCCTTCTCGTACATCTTCAGGAACACCCACTGGTTCCAGCGGTAATAATCGGGATCGCAGGTGGCCACCTCGCGCGTCCAGTCGTACGAAACGCCGAGCTTGCGGAACTGCTCCTTCATATAGCCTATGTTGTCGAGCGTCCAGCGGTAGGGGGGGATACCGCCCTTTATCGCCGCGTTCTCGGCGGGGAGGCCGAACGCGTCCCATCCGATCGGGTGCAGCACGTTGAATCCCCGCATGCGCTTGAAGCGCGCCATGAGGTCGCCGATGGAATAATTGCGCACGTGGCCCATGTGCAGACGGCCCGATGGATAGGGAAACATCTCGAGAAGATAATACTTTTTTCTATTCGGGTCTCGCCGTGATTCGAAGACCTTCTCCTCCTCCCAGCGCTTCTGCCACCTGGACTCTATTTCCTTGAATACATACTCGCGCTCCGCCATGGAACACCTCACCCCGCGTGATATCATCGCTTTCATTCTTTTTAAGATCGATAAAAGTCAAGTACAATGCCGAAAATCAGGACGTGCTAGCGTCTCTGCGGTCTCGAATCGGTCAGGAACTGGTCTGTGGCCCATGCGTCGAGGAGGCGGTTGTAGGCCTGTATTATATCGCGGTGGGTAAGGACGCCCGTCACCGTCCGCTGATTCTCGGACTTCACCACGGGGATGGTCTCAAGATCGTATTCCTCGATCTTCTGCATGGCGAGCGACACGGGGTCGTCATCCGTTACAACCGGCACCTCGTCTATCACGTCTCCCGCGATCAACAGTTCGGTGAGCTCGTGCGATACGATGGCCTGCCGCACCTGCCGCAGCGATATCACGCCGGCGAGCTCCTTACGGTCGTCGAGCACGAACACGTCGCCGTACGTCGAGTGCATAAGGATATCCGTGAGCTTGCGGAAAGGCGTTCGATGACTCACCACGTTGAAATCGGTCTTCCGAAGCTCCTTCACCTTTATCTTGCCGAGCAGATCCATCTCTCCGCGCTTGGAGACGTCAATCCCTTCTTTCATGAGTTCGAGCGTGTAGGTGCCCCCGCGATTGACGTAAATCACAACGAGATAGGATATGATCGATACAAACATGAGCGGCAGGATGAAGTGATAGTCCCCGGTCACCTCGAACACCAGCAGAATCGACGTCAGCGGTATGGCGTTGATTCCGGCGAGCACTCCCCCCATGCCCACCAGCGCGAAGACAACCGGGTCAAGCGACAGGGCGAAGAGCGAGTTGAGCGCAAGGGCAAAAGAATGCCCCAGGAGCACGCCGATCATGAGCGAGGGCGCGAAAGTCCCGCCGTACGAACCGGCCTCGAGGAAGAGGGCCATGAAAACCAGTTTGAGAACCAGCAGCGCAAACACAAAGACAAGCGAATAATGATGATTGAGGACCTCGTTGATGGTGTTGTACCCTATGCCGTAGAGCTGATGGAAATGGAGCAGCACGATGCCGAAGAGCGCGGCGACCGGAATCAGCCGCGCGAACTCGTTACGCAGTTTGAGCTTCTTTGTCAGAAGATAGCCCGACCCCCTGCGGAGCTGGAAGAAAAGCAGTGAAACCACACCGCACAATATGGCAAGCATCAGAAAATACGGAAACTCACCGATTTCACCGGTAACATACTGCGGGATCCTGAACACGTGCTTGTTGCCCAGCACCGCGCGGGAGAACACGTCCGCCACAACCGAAGAGATGACAAGCGCGCTCATCGCCTGGTTCTTGAGGTCGTTCAATAAAATTACCTCTATACCGAAAAACACACCGGCGATGGGCGCGTTGAACACCGCCGCGATGGCCGCCCCCGCGCCCGCGACGGTGTACATGCGCATCTCCCGCTGATTCAGGCGGAAGAACTGGGCCATGAGCGAGCCGAGTCCGCTCCCCATCTTCGCGGCCGGCCCCTCCGGCCCGAGCGGCGCCCCCGAGCCGATCGAAATTATGGGAGCGAAGAAATGAAACAGAGTCACCTTGAAGGGAATGAAACCGTTACGCAGGAGGACCGCCTTTATGACGCTGGTGACGTCGCGCTCGCGGGCCAAGATGGGCAGATAGCGCGTCATGGCCGCCACGATCAGGGCCCCCACCACCGGGAACACAAAGACCATGTTGATGTCCACGCCGAGATACGACCGCAGGTTGAAGTACTCGAAAGAATGCCGGGTCCCCTCCAGAAGCGAATGGAAGACCACCGCCCCCGCGCCCGCGAAGAGCCCGAGGACAACGGAGAACACGATATGCGAGATGTATTTCGAGATGTCGGTACTGGCATAACGGGCCCTGAGGCCGCGTTGCGCCTTTGCCAGTTCAGCCCAGTTGAAACGTCCTCCTTCCGGCATCATTCCACGGATAGGATCTTGATTATTTCCGCGGGGCCGGGCGCGTTAATAATCTCCCAACGCCGCGTTTCATCTTTTAGAATGGACATAATTCCGGATAGCAGCGTCAGGTAATCCTTGTGCTGGCGGTCGCCGGCCGCGACCAGTATTATGAGATTGACGGGCTTTCCGTCCATTGAATCGAAGTTAATACCCGCTTTGGATATTCCTATCGCGAAGGCGATGTCCTTCACGGACTTAATCTTCGCATGAGGGATCGCCAGGCCGAAACCGATCCCCGTGCTCATTATCTTTTCCCTCTCGACGAGCGCGTTTACCAGCTCGTCGACATCGGAACATACCTGTGCTCCGTCAAATAACCGCGCGAGTTCCTCTATCGCCTTGTACTTGTTTCTCGCCTTGAGTCTTTTAATGAATTTCTCGTCCGTATACTCACATATCTTTTTCATCGAACCCGCCGTATTCGGTATAATAATCGTCTTCACCCCTTCCGCCGGTATCTCCCGCATTTCTGAATACCGTTAAACGGACACGGCTGTACAAAAATCGGGCATGATCGGAATTCAGCGCAGAAGGCGATGTAGTGTGTAATCCCTGTTATTCTTATCATATATTTTGGGATATTTCATGAGGAAAAAACCCTGACCACATCCTTACTTTCCGCGCGTCAGTCACCGGGCTGTACCGCCGTCTGGAAAATCCAGCCGAAATATTTCCTTACGTCCGCAACGGCCATTCCGTACCCAAGATAGAAGCCGTCCACCCATATCTCGAAATGAAGGTGCGCCCCGTAGCGCTTTCCCTCGGCCTCGCCCAGAAGACCGGAGTTGCCCACGAAGCCGAGCGGCTGCCCCCTGGACACCCTGGCCCCCTTTACTACCTTCGGGTCGATACCGGACAGATGGTTATATGTCGTGACCACACCGTTGCCATGGTCAAGCCACACCTGTCTGCCTCCGAATGAACGAAGCACAAAGGTGCGGGGATTGCTCTTCGTGTACTCAGACTGTAGTCGCCACTGGCTCGGAGTCAACGATTCGTAGTTCCAGTCGGCGCGGATAACGGTCCCGCCGTCCGCCGCGAACACCGGCGTGTTGAAATCCACGGGTACCGCTTCGTAGCTCCCGTCCGCGAAGAAATGATAGATGTCCAGCCCCGCATGCGTCCCCCCCCTGTACGACCGGGGCGCGTTGGGATACGAGGCGTCGTCGGGAGGCAGGAGGGCGTTTCTCACCGGAACGCACAGGCCCTTGAGGCGCCCGTCGAAATACCTCAGTGCCATCGAGCCGACATAGCACTCAATCTCGGCAATCGCCGCCCGTCCGTCCATCAGAGCGTCCGCGGGCACCATGATCCGGAACGTGCTCGCGTCCACTCCTCCGAGGTCCACCACGGCGCGATCTGAAGACCCGGAACGCCCCGCTAGCCGGGCAAGGAATCCCCTTCGCTCGTCACCGCTGAAATCAATCCGCGTGAAATCGAACCAGTCTCCGTTGTGCAGAAACTGCACAATGCAATAGCGGAGCATCCTATGGTTGTCCCTGTAACCCGGAA
>JAGODA010000342.1 GCA_017998475.1 Spirochaetota bacterium
GCGAACCCGTGCGCTCCTTTATGTTTTTTTCGACCGCCACGCGCCGCTCCTGCTGCTCCTCTATGAGCCTGCGGTTCTTCTCCGTGCGCGAGTCGATGTCCTCTACCTTGAGCTTGTAGGTGTGCAGCTTCTTGTCCAGCTCGAAGAGATGGATCTGGATGTCGTTCTTGTACTTCTCGTCCTTCTCGTTCTCGGCCGAGATGGCCGACACGCGGGCCGAAAGCTCCTCGCGCTCGCGCGTGAGCCGTTCGATGTCGGCGTCGACCTTCGCGCGCCGACGGGAGAGCTCGCCGTAGCGGAGGAGGCTCTGGCGCACGTCGAGCTCCTTGAGCTCGGCCATAAGCCCCAGGTACACCTTGGTCCTCTCGGCCTGGCGGGCCTTGTGGTCTTTCTCGCGCTCTATCTCGCGTATGATGTCGTTGATGCGCTCCAGGTTGGAGCCCGTCTCCTCGAGCTTGCGCAGCGATTCCTTTTTCTGGTACTTGAAGCGCGAGATGCCGGCCGCCTCCTCGAAGATGTAGCGGCGGTCCTCGGCCCGGCTGGAGAGGATCATGTCGATCTTGCCCTGCTCCATCACCGAGTACGACGACTTGCCGATACCGGTGTCCATAAAGAGCTGCTCGATGTCCTTAAGGCGCACCGGCGACTTGTTGATGAGGTATTCGGACTCGCCGTCGCGGAAGACGCGCCGCGTTACCGTCACCGAGTCGGAATCGAGCGAGAGGACGCGGTTGGTGTTGTCGATGGTGATGGAGACCTCGGCGAGCGAGAGCGGCTTTCGCGATTCGGTGCCGGTGAAGATGATGTCCTCCATCTTCTCGCCGCGGATGTTCTTCGCCTGCTTTTCGCCCAGCACCCATTTGATGGAATCGACCACGTTCGACTTGCCGCAGCCGTTGGGCCCCACGATGACCGTGATGCCCGGCTCGAAGACGATCGGGGTCTTTTCGGCGAAAGACTTGAAGCCGAATATTTCCATCGATTTGAGAAACATGTGTCGTGCCGGTAGTCGTTTCGTTTAGTTTCGGAATGCCCCACTGCGCCGCCGAGGGGCGAAGGCCGGGGTGCGGAACGTCGAAAAGCCGCTTTCTGTAACCGAGAGGTATTACAGCCGGGCCGGAGCCGGGAAGGCAAGAAGATTTTTAGGGCCCCGGCAATTTTTAAAAGGCGCCCGGGCCGCGAGGCGCGGGAGTGTTTTCCTTGGAAAAGGCCGCGGCAACGGCGTTTCGGGGATGATGGGAAAGCCTGCCGCGCGCCTCTGAATGGCCCGCACGGGGATGCGGGCCCCATGCCGAACCATGCTCCGAAGGGACAGCCGTCCCCTGGTCTTCGACATACCGCCCCGGCCCTCGGGCCCGCTGTGCGGCGGCGCGTGGACGCGCGATCACCGGCTCCACAATCCACCACGCCGCGCCGCGAACCCTCCGGGCCGGAATGCCGGTCCGACACCTGCTTGACAGCGCCGCCGGAAGCGTTCACACTATACATGGGCCGGGGCCGATAAAGCGCATACTGGCACTTTCCCCCCGCCGGAACGACCATGGAAGGAGCCGATTCGATGTCCCGACGAGATACCCGCCGCCATCATACCGCGCGGCGCGGAGCGGTACTGGTCCCGGTCGCGCTGATTCTCTTCGCCGCCTGCGGATCGGCGACAGAGAAGCGTGAACGGGACTATATCTACAAGGCCTACATCCGGGGAACCTCCTCGAAGGAGAACCTTTCAAAAGAAAAGATCGACAACCATCCTTCATACGAAGCCTATTTCACCCTCGAGAAGGACGAGGAATGCGTTAAAATCACCGTGCTGGCCAAAAACACGGCCGTTATGAGCGCCTACGTCGATCCGACCGTTCGCGCCAGTTACGTACTGGAAAAGGCGATCGACGTGTCGCGCTTCAACCCGCGCGGCGGGCGTATCGTCTACGCGGAGATAGGCCGCAATTTCGACGTAAACTGGAAGAGCGAGCGCGAGACCGTGGTCTGTTCGGTGAAAGGCGATCCTCTCAAAAAGCTCACCCCCGGGCCGTACAGAATCCGCCTCACCGTCTTCCAGGCGAAAGAGTTCGGCTTTTCGATCGCCATAGCCACTAACGCGGCGCAGGCCATGGTCCCCGCGGCGGCGGAGGGAGGCGTCCGGTGAGAGACCACGGGTACGATTACATCGAATCCGAGGACTCCTACGAGATGGCCATGGAGTGGATCGCCCGGGGCGACGCCGAGAAGGCGGAGATGTATCTAAAGAAGGCCGTAGCGCTCAACCCGCACTTCGTCTACGCCTATGTCACCCTGGCCGAACTGTACGCGCGCGGCAGGCGCTACTCCGACGCGATCGGCGCGCTCAAGCGCGCGTCGAGGGAGGACCCGGAGTTTCACCGGCTGCACTACCTGATCGCCAAGTACGCGTACAAGATGAACAACGGCCCGCTCGCGCGAAAGCACATCCGGGCCGCGCGTGAGGCCGCGCCGGGCGAGGAGCTGTACCGCCGCGCCGCGAAGGTACTGGACTGAAGCGAACGGACCCGGGGCGGGCCTCCCCATCACCCGCGTCCGTTTTTTAATTGACGATACGCGGTTTCTTGAGTATCCTTATCATCATCGCGTGGGATGTGCGGGCGTTTCGTTGTCCGTTGTACTTCCGCGAGAAGATACGCCCGATTTCCCGAAACAGAGAGCGGCGCTCGCGGGCGAAAACAAAAGCGCAGGACCGTACGCCGCGTGCTAATTCGCGGGGGGACACGCCGGGAAATCGATAAAGCAGGCGAAACAGCGTACCTAAAAATAAGCGGAATACAGTAGTCGCGGCCGGTGGTGGTCGGGATTTGAAATAACACCGGATACGAGGCACATCAATTATAGAATTGTTGCTGTAGTATGTGTCAGTGCGAGCCCCTGCCGTTTCGGGGAGTGGCAGTCTCAAACGGCATCCGTTTTTTCTCTATACCCTGCTGCCCTTTGAGATCGTCACACGGGCCCGCAACCTCCTCGCGATGGCACTATATCGTTATCCGTTGCGACGTATAGCTGAGCGCACTCAACAAGCAGTACGACTATATATCTCTGGAGGATAGGTTCAATGAAGAAACTCTTCGTGATACTTGCAGTGCTCGGTCTGCTCTTCGCGGCATCGAGCGACTCTTTCGCCCGCGGCATCATAATCAAGGGCGGTTACGCGATCATGCAGGAAGACTATGATGACGCCGAATACGACAACAAGCCCTTCTTCGGCCTTTTCTTCGACATGGGCACCTTTCTTTTCAACAGCCTGCGCTTCAAACCCGGGGTGGATTACATATCGATGGAAGCTGAAGAGGGACAGGGGTATGGTGACTTCGATGTTTGGGGCATTCACCTCGACTGGTACTGGTATTTCCTGGGCAAAGCGGCAATTCAGCCATACCTCGGCTTCGGCGCGGCATTAAACTATTATGATGGTGATAGATATGATGACGACGAGGAGGATTCCGACGCGGGCGTGGAGGGTTTCTTTGGCTTCGAGTTCGATCTCGCCGGTCCTCTCGCCCTTATGCTGGAGGCGCGGTATGTGGTGCACGATATCGCGAACCGCG
>JAGODA010000343.1 GCA_017998475.1 Spirochaetota bacterium
CGGCAAGCGCCATCTCCCGCTCGATTTCGAGGGCGAGGCCATCCTCACCCTGGCCCGCGCCGCAGCCTTCGCCGATGCCGGGGCCGCGCTGGTGGTGAACTGCGCGCCCTTCGGCTGCATGCCGGGCAACATCACCGGCGCGCTTTTCCGGGGCGATGCCGAACACTCGTTGATGGAAACGAAATCGCCCGCGCGCTGTACCCGCGCCGCGGACACGCGCCCGGACATAACGAACGCCGCGGATTCGCCGCCGCGAATCGTAACGCTCTTCTATGACGGCGAAAGCGACGTCAACCGGATGGTGGGCATCTACCTGCGCAACGCGCTGGATTCGTTCGATCTCCGGCATGCCGGCGCCGGAGGGCCGCCTGGTGCGGGCGAATATGGACGAAAGAGGATTGACGTCACCGAAAACGATATGACCTAATGTCGTCGCGATAGAGGCGCGCGGAAGCGCACGCTCCCGATAGGTGTCTGCGCAATCATACTCACGGAGAGGGCGATCAATGTCCATCAAATCGAAGATCCGCACAATTCCGGACTTCCCTAAAAAAGGCATCATGTTCCGCGACATCACCACGCTTCTTAAAGATGCCGACGGCCTGCGCGAGGTCATAGACGCCTTTGTCGAGCGCTACGGGAATGTTCCCGTCGATGTGGTCGTGGGGCTCGAGGCGCGCGGATTCATTCTGGGCGGGGCGGTGGCATATCGTCTCGGAAAAGGGTTCGTGCCGGTGCGGAAAAAGGGCAAGCTCCCATACAGGACCGAACGGCACGAGTACGAGCTCGAGTACGGGACCGACGTCATAGAGATGCACGTCGACGCGATCGCTCCCGGCGACCGCGTTCTCATCGTCGACGACCTGCTCGCAACCGGCGGCACGGCGCTCGCCGCGGCGAAGCTCGTCGAAAAGCTCGGGGGCGCGATCGTTGAGATGGCCTTTATCGTCGACCTTCCGGACGTGGGAGGGCGCGCCAGGATCGCGGAGGCGGGGTACCGCATGTTCGCGCTCTGCGAGTTCGAGGGGGACTGAGGACGCCGGTGTTCGTGCGGCGACCGTGAGCGCCGCCCGAACAGCATGCCATCCTATAAAAACGCGTACCGCAGTACGAACACCGCGCCGAGGGCGAGCATGATGGGGTGCACCTCCCTGATCTTTCCGGTGAGTATCTTGACGATCGGGTACGAGATGAATCCGAAGGCAAGGCCGTCCGCGATGGAATAGGTGAGCGGCATGCCCACGGCCACCAGGAAGGCCGGCAGCGACTCGGTTATGTCGGAGAAGTCGATCCGCGCGGCGTTGCGAAGCAGCATGGAGCCCACGAACACGAGCGCGGGGGCGATGACCGGGTAGAGCGTCATGCCTCCCCCGCCCGGCGAGAACCCGCCGCCGAGCATCCGCGCGAGCGGCTCGAAGAAGAGCGCCGCCAGAAACATCAGCCCGGCGACTATGGCCGTAAGCCCGGTGCGGCCGCCCTCCTGCACGCCGGCGGAACTCTCGATATAGGTCACCACCGTGGAGGTGCCCAGCGCCGCGCCGAGCACCGAGGCGGCCGAGTCGGTGATGAGTATCTCCCTGAGCCTTGGGACCGTCCCGTCCTCTTTCATCAATCCCGCCTGCTGCGTGACTCCCACGACGGTGCCCACCGTGTCGAAGAGGTCCATGAAGAGAAATACCAGTATGAGCGGCCAGTACTCGGGCCGAAGCGCCGCCGCCAGGTCCATCTTCAAAAACGTCGGTTCTATGGAAGGCGGCGCGCTCAGTACGCCGTGGAACTGGACGATGCCGAAGGGCAGGGCCGCGAGCGTCGTGACGAGCATGCCGATCAGCATGGCGCCCCGCACGCGCAGGCGCGAGAGCGCGGCCATAACCAGGAGCCCGGCGAAAGGCAACAGTACGTGCACGGACCGCACTTTGCCCAGCTGCAGCACGCCGCCGGGCGACTTCTCGACGATGCCGCCGTACACCAGGCCGATGAATGCGATGAACACCCCGATTCCCACCGCGATGCCGGCCTTGAACGACGGCGGGATGGCGTTTATGATCTGTTCGCGCACCTTGAAAAACGAGAGGATGAGGAAGAGAACGGCCGAATGGAAGATGATGCCCAGCGCCACGTCCCAGGGGACGCCCATGGCCACGATCACCACGAACGAGAAGAAGAAGTTCTCGCCCATGGCCGGGGCCAGCGCGATCGGGTAGTTGGCGTACAGTCCCATCGCCACGCTCGCGATCGCGGCCGAAAGGCAGGTGGCGACCAGCACCGCGCCGAAGTCCATGCCGCCGGCGGAGAGGATGGCCGGCTGCACGAAGATGATATAGGCCATGGTGACGAAGGTGGTGAGCCCGGCAAGCACCTCGGTGCGGATTGTCGAGCCGCGCTCGCTGATCTTGAAAAAGCGGTCCAGTGCGTTCATTCTGTCCTCCAGGCGCGCGTTGGACGCGCGCTGTCTCAGCCCGCGCCGTCGGGCGCGGGCGACGCTATGCCGAAGAGCGTGTACTCGGTAATGTCATCGAGAGCGGCGTGTATGTCTCCGATCTCCCCGTACACCAGCCACTGCAGAAGGATCTGTTTGACGCTTCCCAGAATGAGGTATGAGATGATGTCGGGGTCGAGCTTCCGGATCGTGCGCCCCTCCATGCCCTCGACGAGAAGCCGGCGGATGGCGGCGAGAATCTTCGCGAAGAAATCCGATACGCTGCGGTCGAACTGGTCGTCGTGGCCCAGTGGCGCGGTTATGAGGAGGAGCGCGAGGTCGCGGTTGTTCTCGAGCGCGTCGACCAGGCCCACGCTCATCTCACGTATCTGCGCGGAGAGCGGGGCGCCCACGCCGGCGCGTGAGATGTTGATCCCCATGATGGCGTCAAGCAGGATCGCGGCGAAGCGGTCCACCAGGAGCTGAAAGATTTCCATCCTGCCGGGGAAATGCGCGTAGAAGGTGCTGCGGGCGATGCGCGCCTCGTCGATGATGTCGCTCACCGTCACGGCGTGAAAGCCCCTGCGCACGAAAAGGCGTTTCGCGCATTCGACGATGAGTTCGCCGCGCTCTTTCTTGTTCATGGCAGCTCTGCTCCGGCCGGGGGATCGTGCCGGTTCATCCGTTGTTCGCTGTTGCCGCCTGCGCCGGGCGCGGCGACCGATGGCCGTTCTATCGGGCCGGGGGATGCCGAACGCATCCTGCTAACTGTTCTCAAAACCGCCCGTAATCGCCGATTTTGCAAGAACTTTATTCTTCACCAGCTCGAGAAAGGCCCTCTCGGACAGCTCCCCGTCGCCGATGTCCGGAATCGCCGAGAGTGCGTAGACCGCCAGCTCGTAACGGTGCACGCCGCTTCCGCGCGGCGGCTGCGGCCCGCCGTAGCCGCGAAAGCCGAAGGTGTTGACAAGCTCCCGACAACCCTGGGGCATGCCGGACATGGACGCGCCTTCGGGCACCTCGATGTCGCCCGCGGCGAGTCCGACTGCCCGCCCGTGCACCCAGCCGCGCGCCATGGGATGGCGGGCGACGAAAGCGATGGCGAGCGAAGCCGCGCCTGCCCGCCCCCCGGTTATCTTACGGTGCGGT
>JAGODA010000344.1 GCA_017998475.1 Spirochaetota bacterium
CCCACTCGTAGTTGGCCCGTATATCGAGCCCTTTGTGGAAATCGCGTTCGTTGGTAAACGGATCGCGCCTCCATCCATACCCGCAGGTAAGCATCCTTCCAGCGGTAGGCCATATGAAACCCGGAACGAGGTCCATCGGCTTCGCGTCGGGTATGAATATCGAGGCCCCGTCGGGTATAAAGTCGTAATTGCGGACCTGGTTCTCGGCGAGGATTTTGGATACCGGAACACGGTAATACGCGGCGACGGCGTGAACGTCCTGTCCCTTTTTCATGGTATGGAGTATGCCGTCCCTGCTGGGAATTTTCAGCAGCATCCCCACGGGAATAATGTCATACGAGGTCAGTCGGTTGCTACCGCAAATCGTATCCATCGACACGCCGTATTCGCGCGCGATTTTACTGAGAGTTTCTCCGTTTTTCACAAGGTGGGTGCGGATCTGGAGGCCCTTCTCTTCCACGGGGGCCGAAAAGTCGGTCCTGGAGGAAAGCAGAAGCAGGTTCTTCTTCTCCTCATCGCTCGCGTCCTCCCCGCCCGCGGGACGTTCGTACGAAAGCGCGAACGCAAGCACGCCCGCCGCGACCAGTGGCAGAAGCGTCGCCGCGACGGTGCGGCGCCTCATTCCGACAAAGGGGTTCTTCCGGAAAATATACGAACGCACCCTGCCGCCGCCCACGTTCAGCACGATGATCCTGTCGATCGTGGTGGTTACGGTGTACGGGCCCAGCCTGAATGTTCTCGAACGGAAACCCTTCATCGCGATTTACCGGCCGCGGACGCCCCGGGAGAACCCGCGCTACCTCGAAGACTTTTCGGACTGTCTGTCCGATCCGCTGCTGAATGATTCCTCTATGAGCTTCTTCACGTCCTTGCGCTGGCCTGCGGTGATCGTAACGTGACCCTGCACCATCACTCCGCGCTGAATGCTGATTGAGGGCGCGACTATGTCTCCAAGCACCCTTCCCGTTTCAAGAAGCCGGACTTCCTCGTCGGCCTTGATATTTCCGATAACTGTCCCCGCCACAACAACCGATTTTGCGTCGATGTTGGTCTTTACCTTGCCGGTTTCGCCCACGACCAGTTCCTCGTCGGTCTTGATCTCGCCTTCGAACTTGCCATCTATCCTGAGCGACCCGCTAATGTAGAACTTTCCCTCGAATATCGATCCTTCGCCGATCGTGCTGTTCACAGCATCGCCCTTTCCTGCCATACCACGTCTCCTCTCTGATAATTATCGCCCGGCCGGAAGCGGTTCTTTAGCGGCTTCACGCGTCCGCCCCGGCGAAATCCGTTTATGATGCCGGCAGGCGTAATTTAATAGCAAGTAGTTTTTACCGGGATTCTTTGCCGCGTCTCGCGCCGCCGATGAGCACGATAGGGGACGCCGGAGCGGAGCCCGTGTTCCCGGGGATTTTTCCTATCGAAACAAGCGTGAGCTGTTTTTCCCTGAAGATGGAGTCTATGACCTTTTTAAAATCTCCCATGGAGATGGCGTCAATTTTGGAGACCATCTCGTCGAAGCTGAAATGCCTGCCGTAGATCATCTCGTTTTTAGCCAGATGCCCCATACGAACTTCCGTGCTCTCCATACTGAGAGCAAGATTGCCTTTCATAAACGTCTTGGCATCCTCGAGTTCCTCTTCGGTTACCCCCTGGTCGAGCAGCGCCTCGCACTCACGCACGATAAGGCCGAGCGCCCTCGCGTAATTGTCGGGGGATGTCCCGCAGTATACGCCGAAGACCCCGTTGTCCAGGTACGCCGAATGGAATGAGTAGATCGCGTAGCAGAGGCCCTCGCGCTCCCGTATGTTCTGGAATAGCCTGGAGGACATGCTCCCGCCGAGGATAGTGCTGAGGGAGAACAGGGCCCACCGGTTCTCATCGCTCCTGCTGAGGCCCTCGGTCCCCAGGCAGAAATGTATCTGCTCCAGATCCCGCGTGATGTGCCGCCTGAAAATGCGCCTGGCGGGCGCGTCCGCTGTCCTGGCCGCGCCGTTCGAGGTGCTGAGGGGGGAGGCGAACGCGCGCTCTATGATCCGCCTGGTCGCATCGACGTCAAAATTGCCGGCCACCGCGAAAATGCAGTTGTCGGTGGAGTAATTCTCACCGAAAAAAGAGAGAAGCCTCTCGCGGCCGATGCCGTCGATGCTGTCTATGGTTCCCAGGATGGGATGCCCCAGCGGGTGCTCGGAAAGCATACACTCCATGAACACGTCGTGAATGAGCTCGTCCGGAGTGTCCTCGTACATCCTGATCTCCTCCAGGATGACGTTCTTCTCCTTCGCAATTTCATCGGGATCGAAAAGCGAGCGGTAATACATGTCAGCGAGCAGATCCACCGACAGTTCGAGGTAGTCGGAGATGACGTTAATGTAGTAGCAGGTGTACTCTCGGTTCGTCGCCGCGTTGTGCTGCCCGCCCACCCTGTCGACCATGCGCGCAATATCACGCGCTGAATAGTTCGACGTTCCTTTGAAGAGCATGTGTTCGATGAAATGGGCGTAGCCCATCTGATCGCTCCGCTCGTTGCGCGATCCCGTCTTTACCCACAGCCCGGCCGAAACGGAGGCCACCCCCTCAATGGCTTCGAGGAGGACGACCATTCCGTTGTCGAGCGTGTACTTGATCACCATCTGACCGCGACGCTATCGCTTCAGCGCGTCCTTTCTGCTCAGGTCGACTCTTCCCTGCCGGTCAATACCTATGACCTTGACCGCCACCTCGTCGCCTTCCTTGAGGATGTCGCTTACTTTGTTCACCTTGTTGAAATCGAGCTTGGAGATATGCACCAGACCCTCCCGGCCGGGGGCGATCTCCACAAACGCGCCGTATTCCATTACCTTCTTCACGCGTCCGTTGTAGATCCTTCCGATCTCCACGTCCTCGGTGATCGCGCTGATCTTGGCCAGCGCCTTGTCGATGGACTCCTTGTCCACCGCGGACACGGTGACCGTCCCATCGTCCTCGATGTTGATCTCGGCGCCGGTCTCCTCCACGATCGCCTTGACGACCTTGCCGCCGGGGCCGATCAGGCCGCCGATCTTATCGACGTCGATCCTGATCATGATGATGCGCGGCGCGTGCGGCGCGAGCTCCTTCTCGGGAGCGGAGATCGCCTCGTTCATCTTCCCGAGGATGTGGAGTCGCCCTTCCTTCGCCTGCGCCAGAGCCTCGCGCATGATCCGCGGGGTGATGCCCTCAATCTTGATGTCGAGCTGGAACGCCGTTATGCCCTCGGATGTGCCCGCCACCTTGAAGTCCATATCGCCCAGGTGGTCTTCGAGCCCCATAATATCGCTGAGGATGGCGTAGCGGTCCCCTTCGAGTATGAGTCCCATGGCAATGCCCGCCACCGCGGCCTTTACCGGAACCCCCGCGTTAAAGAGGGCGAGCGAACCGGAACAGACCGACGCCATAGACGAAGAACCGTTCGACTCGAGTATCTCGGAGACGACCCTTATGGTGTAGGGAAACTTTTCGGCTTCTGGAATGATGTACTGAAGTGAACGTTCGGACAGCATTCCGTGGCCAATCTCGCGCCGCGCTACGACGCC
>JAGODA010000345.1 GCA_017998475.1 Spirochaetota bacterium
GGGCGGCGGCACGGACCAGCCGCTCCGATACCTTGAGCGTTTCGCCGTGCGGACGGACCTCTGCCGCTATCTCCGGCGACCCGGTCTCGCTTAAAACATAGAACCGCCCGGAGACGGAGTTCGATGCCTCCACCGCTTTCTCGACGATGCGTCGCAAGAGCTCGTTCGGATTCGACAGAATCGCGATATCCCTGCTCATTACCGCGATACCCCTCCGGTCGGAGGCGACCATCCGCTCCATCGCCGAATCCCTCCCGCCGGCCTCCCCGGAACGGGAGAGTCCCGCGAGCGTCTGCGCACAGAGCGCGGCCCCTACGTCGCGAAGGTACACATCGATCGATTTTTCCCCCAGGGTCCTTTCCAGCGTCGCGTTCAGCTCGCCGACTTCGTTGTGCAGGTCGACGAAAGCGTTGAGCAGCCCGTAACTCATGGAAAGAATGATCAGCATGTAGGCGTATTCCAGCACGTAAATTCCAGGATAGACGCCGGCCCCCACCATCGCGTCGTTGAGAGAGGCGCAGAAGAAAACAAGAAATGAAAACAGCACCGGCCGCAGGTGCCTGCTCCCCGTATCGAAGTAATGCCTGACCAGAACGACCACCAGAAAAACCGAAAGAGCGATCATCGACGCGTACTGGACGCCGTAGAGCGGGCCGGGGGTGGCCTCGTAGTAGCTCACGCGCAACAGGCCGGCCAGCGAGACGTGCTTTACCGAGGGGCGCCCCGGGGAGAGGGTCAGCATGCCCCGTATGGATACGCCGGCGATGAAGAGCAGAAAAAACCATATCGTCGAGATCACGAAGGGACGCCTGGAACGGTACCTTGTGAAATGATAGACGAACCAGGCGATGGAGATGGAGAACATGCACAGCGCGGCGAACTGGAGTCGCTGACAGGCCAGGCCGTCCTCGACCGAACGCGCGGCGTACAGACCGGCGGAAAACACGTCGTAGAGTCCGATGGCGAGGCAGGTGAATGCGAAGAACAGGTTCTCAGTCTGCGATCGAAGGCGCGAATACATCACGAGGTAATACAACCCCACGTAGAAGCACACAGCCGCCATCAGGAGGGCGGGAAAGGATGACGCGCTCATGGCGTCAGCGCACCCGAAACGGTACCCGTACCGCCCCGCTCAGTAGACGGGGCGGTTTTCGAGTTCGTCTGTGTCGTCTGGCCTGCGGGGAAAGTGTCTGGCAAGTTCGTCCCCGCATTTCTCTATGACCGAGGTGATCGCGGAACCCGGCCGGCCCTCACGAATGCTTTCGGCAAGAGCGGCCGAGAGAGTGCTCCAGAAATTCGGATCAATCTTTTTGTTGATGCCGCGGTCTCCGAGAATCCACACCCTGTGTTCGCGAAGGGAAATATATATCAGGATGCCCGTCTCGTCACGCGTCCGGTAGAGGCCCTTCTCGTAGAAGGCCCGTACGGCGCCCTCGCGAACCGCCTCCTCAAGCCGCGCCTTGGAGACGAAAAGGAGTTTCATGCGGGGGATTTTCACCATGATGAACTTCCAGACATAATAGAAAAGAGACATCAGGGGGATGAACGACCATACCGACACCTGTGTCGCCGTGGCCGATAGAAGCTGTGATATGAAGGACGACCCTCCGTCCGCCCAGAAGCTTTCGTGCAGGAGAAAAGCCCGAATGAGTATCTCCGCGGCCAGCGCGGTGAACACGCCGAACACAACCGCTCCGAGGGTCGCCGCCTCGCGATAGAGCGCGCTTTCGTCGGCGACCATCACAACGATCTCACCGGCGGTCCTTGTTTCCGCCGCGCGCACTGCCTCCTCGATGGCTTTTCTTTCCGATTCGCTGAAGAAATCCTTCGCGGTCCTTTTCATGATTATACCCTCACCATCTGCCGGAGGCCCCGCCTCCGCCGAATCCGCCGCCGCCGCCCGAGAATCCTCCGCCGAAACTTCCCGATCCTCCGCCGAACCCTCCGAATCCTCCGCCTGTAAAACCTCCGCCGGTCCCCCTGGGCATGGCGCCGATCAGAAGACCGAAAACGAAACCCAGCACCGCGAGAATTATACCGGCCGCCAGAGAGATCCCCCCGACCAGTACCATGGCCGCGATCGGAAGGCTTATGGCTCCCGACACCCCTCCGAGAACTTTCGAAATGCCGCCGAGAGCCGAGGTGATGACAAAGAACGCCACCAGAAGCATGAAAATCGGCGAGCCCCCGCGGTTTGTTCTTTCGGTCCGCTTCTCTTCCGTGGCGGTGTACTCTCCTCTTACCGTCGCGATGATCGCGTTGACGCCGGCGAGTATGCCGCCGTCATAATCGCCTTGCTTCAGCCGCGGAACGATCTCGTTCCTGATGATCCTCCCCGCCATGAGGTCGGTCAGCTTTCCCTCGAGCCCGCGACCGACCTCGATCCGTACCGTGCGCTCCTGGAGCGCCAGAATCAGGATCGCCCCGTTATCCAGTCCTTTCTGGCCGATCTTCCAGTTCTCGGCGAGCCTGATACCGAATTCCTCGATCGGCTGCTCGCCGATGGATTTCATGGTGAGTACCACCACCTGCGTTGAATCGGACCGCTCGAGTCCCTCCAGCGCCGACTCCGCGCGGGCCCTCGCGTCGGCGGAGAGCACCTCGGCCAGATCGTTGACCCTGCCGGTAAGCGGAGGCAGCTCCACGGCAGAAAGCCGAAGAACTGCCCCGAACAGAATCAGCGCGAACGCCGCTGCGCCTATCAGGCTTTTCCCTTTCATGACGGCCTACTGGAACTGTACTTTGGGCGCCGCCTTGGCCGCCTCGTCAGCCTTGAACGGTTCCTTCCGCTCAAGATGGAGGAATAGTTTGTTGGTCAGAGAGTTAGGAAAAATCCGTATACTCGTGTTGAACTCCTGGACCGCCTGGTTGTAGCGCACCCTGGCCACGTTGATGCGGTTTTCGGTCCCCTCGAGCTGGTTCTGCAGATCGGTGAAGTTCTGGTTCGCCTTGAGGTCCGGATAGCGCTCCATCACCACCATGAGCCTGGAGAGCGCGCTGGAAAGCTCGCCCTGGGCCTGCTGGAATTTAGCGAAATTCTGGGGATTGTTCAGCATGTCCTTCGACATCTGTATCGATCCGACCTTGGCCCTGGCCTCGGTGACCGCAGTGAGTGTTTCCCTTTCGTGTTTCGCGTACGCCTTGACGGTTTCGACCAGGTTGGGAATGAGGTCCAGCCTTCGCTGATACGAGGCCTCCACATCGCCCCACGCGGCGAATACGGCCTCCTCCTGGGCCTGCATCGTGTTGTATCCGCATCCCGCCGCCGACACCGCGACCAATGCGATCAATAAAAATAACGGAATTCTCTTCATGCCGCCTCCGAAACTGTAAAAATTATTGAATGAAAAGCAATCGTTCCGATCGCCGCCCGTCACCCTGAGATCAGTCCGGCATCCGGCCTGAAAGCGGTAAGAGCGCGGCCATACGACCCGATAATGCTATGAGTATCGCCACCGCGAACGGGTTACACGCAGGATACGCGAACGTTCGGGCGAGGGCAAGCATTAATTGACGGGTGTCCGGTATACACG